>SLQE01000137.1 GCA_007131635.1 Bacteroidota bacterium
ATCTGTCCGACGACCTGTGCACCATCAATGACGGTACGTATATTCCGCTCTCTTGCGTATGCACAGATTTGTTTCACCGGAAGTATTGCACCGGTAGTACAGGTACTATGGCTGACACTGATTACTTTCGTACGGCGCGTCACAGCGCGTTTTAAACGTTCGAGTGTTTCTTCCGCGCTCATTGCGGGTTCAAAAGTTTTTACGACAACTCCATCCCGTTTTTGTCTTCCTAACCATGGAAGTGCACCGCCGACGTGTTCATGCGAAGTGAGTAAAACTTCGTCTCCCTTTTTCAGAGATATTCCGTTTGCCGCGATGTTCATACTTTCAGTACAACATCCTGTTAACGCTATTTCCGAAGGTGAACATCCGAAGATTTGGGCGACCTTCGTTTTGATATCTGTCCATACTGTTTCACTGCGACCGACCTCTCCCATTTCTTCCAACTCATCCATTTTACTTTTTACGGCGTTTATAACGGAATAAGGGGAAGCACCGATACCGCCGGTGTTGAAGTAGGCCCTCTCCTTCGTTAATGGAAACTGATTCCGTACAACCTTCCAGTATGCATCACTTTTGGGTGTTTCCGTATCAAGGTGCATGGAAAAAGCATCGTTGGAATGAGCAGCTGCCGGATTTGGTTTTGTGAGAAAGGCAACGGATGGAATAATGGTGCTCAGGCCGATTGTTTTACAAAAGGTTCTCCTTGATGAAGGCATTGGATTCTCTGTAAAAATAATTACTATACTGCTTATATACAGCGGGAGCGGGTTGCTGCTGTAGCGGCATCAACCCACCCCCTTCTGTATCCTATATTATAAAACTATCGAGCCCCGAAGTGGACTGAAATACGATGGACATTATCGAGAATATCCATAACAGTCATCGTATAATCCACACGTACATTTATGTTCGACACGGTTGCATTTATTCCCGCACCGAGCGAGAACCCTTCGATAGTGTTATCCACACTCAGGCGTTCGCCACCCTGGTCTGTTTTCGTTCCCGAATAGTTGAATCTATATCCACCCCGGAAACTTATCGTATTCATAAATGTCCATTCGCCGCCGATATGATAGTATTGAGCTCCGTCCTGCGGCTTCACCGCATCGAGAGCGATCAATAATGATCCGATATCCGTCTGCACAGGACGAGCCGATGTTCCCACACTGAATGTGAGTGGTATCATATTTGATATATTGTAGTATTTATAATCAGATCCAAGATTTGACATTCGTGCGGCGATTTTCCAGTCTGCGATTCCTATTTCATATACGGAACCAAGGTCAACCGCAAAGGCGCCGACACTCTGATCATCGATGGACTGATTTATATACTTAAAATTCACACCCAGCGATAATCGTTCTGCAAAATACCTTGCATAACTTAGCTGAACCAGCACATCCTGGTAATCGTATGTTGCAGATGTTGCTCCATCAGTTACGAATTCATCGATTTCCGGGATACCAAAATCGCGCTGACGATTTGCGGGAATACCTGAGACACCGAATGCGACAAAACCGATGCCGAATGTACCGAATTCTCCGGCATTATAGGAAAATGCTGCTGCGTTCTGTGATATTCCGGCTATCCAATCATTATAGGAAAATGTTCCCTGATACCGTTCGTCCCGGAGTGCCATTCCCGCGGGATTCCAGAACATTTGATTTACATCGTTCGAGAACGATGAAGCTGCTGATCCCATGGCAACCGGACGTGCACCGACACCGACGTTGAGGAAGCTCATGCCGGTTAGCCCTGCCTTTCGTTGCTGTGATTCAGCCTCCGGTACAATCACAAGCGAAAGAATCAGCAACAATACAGTTGATAAAATAATTTTGCGCTTCATAATAACCTCGTTTTCAATTATGGAAAAAATGACCTTTACCGAAGAATTGCAAAATGTCCAAGATGCTCTCCGCCATCATATTTCACATGGTATATATATAACCCACTTGCTACCTCGATCCCATCTTTGGAAAACATATTCCAGGTCCAGGATCCGTTGGGAGCGCCTTCGATACGTTCCTGAAAAATGATTTGCCCGGATACATCAAGGATCGTCAGCGTGCAATTTGCGGGCAGGTTCAGGAAGTCTATATCGTGGCTTGTGGGATCATCACGGACATCGGTAATTGATGCAATCTTGTACGGATTCGGTGATACAGTAATTGTTACGTTTCCTGCACGGAGGTCATCGACGTTCGCAACAGGCGGTACCACCGTAAAGGATGCACCGATTTTTGCGCGTCCTTCAGGTGTTGTCGGGAATGCAGCAGAACGGGTTGCAAATGGATACGTTCCTTGCCAGAGACCCACGGCACCGTTTCTGTTGAAATTGCTTGTTTCCAGATGCGTGGTTGTTTGTCCTCCCGGTCCGGTAAAGTTTCCTTCTTTATATGCCGAGACATAATACCAATAGGTGAATCCCAATATTGCACCTTCATCTTCGTACGCATAGTGGAATTCGCCGCTTGCATTCTGGTATTGACCGAGCTCAGCTTTAGGAATTTTTGCAATCAGTTCATAGGTTCCCCATGATCCCGGATTATACAATCCTCGATCTTCGGGTTGAGCATAATCCATACCGCCAAAGTTTGGATTAATCGGGTCGAGATACTGTTTATAATCATCGTTGACATTATGTTGTTTCCAGTAATTCGAAACACCACGCATACCCCGATCGATAAATCTTATTTCCTTAAATTGAGGAGAACGCCAGATCTTGTAGCCATCTGCATCGGCATCGGCTACATTATTCCATCGGATAAGCGCTGTCTCGTCGGGTGTACCTTCAACGGACATATGAGGTGTTGCAGGCACCGGTAAATCATTTTGAATATCCCAATCACGTTCCCAGGCCCAACGTGCGGAGCGTAATGCATTCTTCAAACCGGGTAGACGGTATCCGGCATATTCGACAAACACAACAGTGATGGTCTCGCCGACTTCAAGGCGGAACGGACCGACACCGCTTACCATAATACCCGTACAGCATGGTTCGTGTTGATTCCAGCCCTTTGTCCAGCCGTCTTCAAATGGTTTTTGATGGAAACCCTGTTGAAGGCCAACATCGATGGATGCGTATTTTGTATCGCCATGCGGCCGTTCCGGGTTTGCTTTCGGTACAAAGGTTGTTACATCTCCCTCTGCACCTGATTCAAAAAAGCGCGAATTCGGATTAAGATCATGATCATCCCAGATCTTTGTTCTGCCGTAATTTTCAAACCATTGTGCCGTGGATGCTGCGAATGTTCTCCAGGGAATGCCATTGGAATAAAAACCAAAATGTCCAAACGGATTACTGGTATACCATCCTCTTTCGGGACCTTCTCCGATCGGATGGGTACCAAATATTGTTTCCTTATCCGGTGCATTGTAACTTCCATCCGGCCCCTGTTTGACACCTAACCATGTCCAACCGCCCCAGATATCCATGTAACCCCTGCTCGCGGGATCTATGACACCAAAATGTCTGTCCTGCTCAGGGAGGTCCCAAACATCGAGCTTTGCTTCGGACGGACCTGCATAAGTAACAAGCATATCCCACGGTGCACCGGTTTCATCTTCGTCTGCCACATAACCAACCATTCTTGACGCACCGAAGCGATTCCCTCTTCTGCCGCCGGCATCGCTGAGCTCTACCGTCATAAGAGGGAGCGCTTGTGTATTCAGCGTAAAGGCATCAATTACATTATCGGTATGATTAACGTTCCCGTCGCCGTTAATATCGACAATACCGGTATTTTCAAAGGTATACTCAACAATGATAAAATCGTTCATACCGGCGAAGTTTTGTGTATATTGCCGGGCTTTAATCCTCACGTCTATTCCCAGATTTGTGGGAAATCCGGCTTCGTATATCTTTTGCGATCTATGTTCCGGGTCTTCCCAATAAGCATCTCTTCGGTAATTTCTATTGGGATCATTCGCACCGGGGACATTCGGAGAATAGTACATATAAGCATATTGTGTTCCGGATTCTGCATTATAGGCCCTATTTGTTTCTCCGTTAATCTCTTCCGGATTGAAATTAGGATTCGTACTGAATACCGTACCCATAACACGTTTACCATTCCGCCAGAAAAGAGTCCGGGTAAAGCCGCCCGGCCAGGTGTGAACGGGTTCCGTCCAGTTATTTGCATGCGAAGCACCCAAATTAACGATATACCTTGTCCAGTCCTCTTCTTCACCGGGTGCTCGGATAAGACTGTTTGCCGGTTTAATTGAATCCCACAGTTGTCCCGCCACCATATAACCGTCACCGTCAACTATGAGATTGGAACCCAGGATAACACCGATACCGCCTCTGGTTATTCCCTGTAACTCATCTTCCGCATAGATTTCCGGCGGATCATCCGAGACAGTGCATAGTTGCGAAAACACTGTCACCGGGAAAATGAGTGCTATGAGTAATAATTGTACACATAGTATTGAAATGAATTTTTTCCGTTTCATATTTATAAACCTCCGGAGATAAAAAATTTGACTTAACGTCTTAGCACATTTAAAATTCTATTTGAAGACCAATGCGCATAAAGCGCGGAAAATCATAAATAGAACTACCATCACCTGTTACGACACGTCCGTCAGGACCTGTGGGATCTCCTTCTTCCTCCCATAACCGCTGACCGCCCTGAACACCTGAATTATCATATGTCATAATATTTTTATTATCAAATATATTCTGAATATCGGCGAACAGACGGACACCAACACCGCTGAATTTAAATCCCTTGTCGATTCTCGCATCAAAACGGGTTATTGACGGCCCGACACCGAGAGCTCTCGATCGGGGATCTTCAAGCGTGAGCGGGTAATAAAATCCGCTTGCAACTCGTCCAAAAAGGGCTATCTGGAAATCCGCAGGGAACCCTAAAACGCCGGCAAATGTAACACGATGGGGCCGATCATAGCCACCGGTAAGAACTGAATTTCTCGCGATTACATTTTGCTCATAGGTGTTCCAAGTGTTTAATTCATTAAACGGCAGTGTCTCGTCTATGGAGGGGTTAAATGAAGTTCTGTTTCCTCCCGCATAGACGGCTTCTTTAATGTAGCTATATGTATATGAGACCCTTCCGCTTAGCCTTAAGAAAGAGGCAACCTGACGCGGTCGTTGTGTCAAAGTAAACTCGATTCCCCGGGCATCTGCATAACCCCAGCTTGTGCGGATGCTATATCCCTGCGGCATCGGGTCTTCGGCAGCTTCAATATTCAGGATCCTCGTCGAATTATTTTGAATGTCACGATAGTACGCATTGATGTCTAGTCCTAAACCGTCAAGTACCTCGACCTGGACACCCATCTCATAGTTGATAGAGCGAATGGGATCCTGACTGACGTGCGATATCGTGTGCCACCGGGTGTTTGCATTATAACCGTCAAAAAAGTTATACAATCCGGCATAGGGTTGTAGCTGTGTCGATTGCGAGAATGAGAAATACATTGCGGCACGGTCGGTGATCGGGTGTGATATTCCCAGGCGAGGTGATAGATACCATTCTATAGGCAGTTTGTCACCACGTCTCGCAACAAAGCGAACGACACCATCATCGCCTTCAACTCTCTCATAAGGATGGAAAAAGTCTAATAATTCACCGGCATCACGGTCAAAGCCGTCAAGACGTAATCCGAGATTTATCACAAGATCGGCATATTCCATTCTGTCCTGGATATAGAGCGAATACTCTTTCGGTTTTACACTCCATTCGGAAAATATAAATGGCTTAATATCAGCATTATCAGGAATTATAACACCTTCTTCACTACCCGTGATTCTATTAAAATCAACATTATTTAAACCGACCTGGAATCCTGCACGGATCTGATGGTTCCTGGTTACCTGACTTGTTACATCGCCACGGAGTTGAATTTTTCCTGTTTGCACATCTTCAAAATACGGTATCGGTCTTCCCAGACGATATTCAGCACCGAAACTTGCCTGTGCGAATCCAACTCTCGCAAAGGCATCGCTGAATCCATAGGCAAAGAATTTTTCCCGCGCCGGGTCATTATTTGTGTTTGATACGTATTTCTCGATAACACTTGGGTTTTCGAAACGTATAAAGTCACCATCCCATTCACCCCAGCGGACCTGGCCGTCACCAGTCTGATCAACATATCCCTGGCGACTGCTGTGATGTGTATGGCTTACCTGTATCTCGTAGAATGTTTGGGGAGATAAGACGTGCTGGTATTTTATACTGGCGACCGACGAAAAACCATCGGTTACCGGAACACCTTCCAGGAAGAAGCGCCAGACATCGGCATAACGCCTGTTTTTCCAACCAAAGATCTGACCCCGATCTTCCAATATCCCCAGAACGGTAACCTTTTTATCTGTTCCAAGATCAAATGTCGGACGGACTGTCAGATCAACTCTTCGTTGAAATTCACCGGGGTATCTTCCATACGTCTCATAATAACGTCCCGATGAAAACAGATGCAGATTATTAAGGACTGTGCCTCCGAGAGAGAAACTTACATCGGTATCGGGCTTTTTGCCGTAGGAATATTTATCAGGCGTCCAATTATAAAGTTTTGCTTCCGGTGCATTATTAGCTATTTTCGTCTGTCTTTCCTCAAAATATCTGTCCTGGTCGTGATATAGATCCGGGCCAAAATGACTGTACCCGTCGGGCATTCTTTGTATACTGATTGACCCAAAGAAATCACCCCGTCCCTCACGCAGTGACATTGCGACAACACCCGCTGATGCAGATGCATAGTCAGCTTCAGTTGAACCCGTATTAACGGAAAGCTCTTCGATTGCTCTCACGTTCACGCTCATTGTTGTCGGTTCACTCTGTTCCTGGCGATGAGAAAAAGCATAGCCGTGATCACGGCCTTCCTGATCGAGATATGCGGCATAGAATGCATCGGAGACATCAACACCGTCTACAACCGTTTTAGTCTCAAATAATCTACCACCGCGTACAAATCCGTCAAAACTACTTGCGGTATTTCCAACCAGCTGAGCTACGTCGATGACAGGTAATGCTGCGATTTCATCTGACGTTACAGTTGTTCGAGTTGACGTCCTCGTACGATCCACAACCGGACGCTCGGCAATAATGGTGACTTCCTCAAGACCAATAACCGCCGGGGAAAGTTGTATAGTACCCAGATCGGTCGTAAGTGCGGTCACCACCCGAACCTCTTCGATCGTCTGTGAGGTGTACCCGACCGCTGAAATGCGTAATGTGTAACTACCGGGACGAATATTAATGATTGAAAAATATCCATCACCGCCGGCAGCCGCACCCATTGTTGTGCCAACCACCAGTACACTCGCTCCAACGACCGGTTCACCGGTTTCCGAATCAACAACGACACCGTCAATCTTTCCGATCTGTGCATAGACTGCTCCAGATAGTATAAACAGCATTAACAGTGCAACAAAAAAACGAAGACGGTTGGGCTGCTCAATATATTGTTTGCTAACCATTGAGAGGCTCCTTTCATGTTAGTATTTATTTATTACAAAAGCGGTACTTCTCAAGATCTTGTTGTTAAAAATAAAAGGTATACTTTCCGCCTATTAGCAATCCTGACGGATGATCTCACCTCCTTTCATGAGAGAATGTGATATGGTATGTATATACAGAAAAGAATTAGTTATCACAGATTTATGAATACATTCGAAGTGTCGAAAATATTGACAAGGTTGGCTCTTTGTATCGAGAGTACACATTATGTAATCCAACTTGTATTCGTTTGAACGTTAATTACAAAACTACTGCTCTCAAATTGCCCGGCTGATCTGGTGTACAAGTATATTCCCGCCATATAATGTATGAGATTTACAGTGGTGAGATCGTCATTTCATACAAAGCATCAAGTACAGGTGAACAAGCTTTCCGCGCAATTGTTTTCCCTTTCAGCCGTTTTATATATGAAACAATGTTTCATAATAGAATATAAATAAATAGAGAAGGTTTGTCAAATATTTCAGGGAACTTTTTCACATTGAAACCGAAGCCGGATAGAGATCAGTTATTACATCTTCGGTCTATACATAATAGATACATCTCTGTGAGTAATTCCCTAAACCACCAGTGAAATAATGACGCATATGATTTCTAATCGACATCGATACCTTGCATCGCTCGAAACGTTCAGACTGACTTAAACAATCTTCCGCTATATTCCTGATATGCCGTTCATTTAGGATTTATAATCGAGCATCTCATCCAGCAACCGCCAAACGTTCAACAATGTCCGGGGCAAATGAAAAGGACCTTTCCATTTACTTCCTTTGACGGTATTTGCCACAGTACCGTCCCTGTGAAGATATCCAAACCATTCCCCGTTTACCCGGTCGGGGAAATGGTCAAAACTATACAGGTGAAGTTTTTCGAACCACGAAAAATACCGGCGGGAATCTGTAAGCCGGTATGCAAGGAGATTTGCATACAGTCCTTCAAGTTGTACCCACCAGAGTTTCATATCGTGTTCATACTGCTCGGGCGGTTTTCCTTCGATATCGACGAAGTATAAAATACCTCCGTAATCGTTATCCCACCCTAAGTCCATCGAATAATCTACGATCGGCAATACCGCCTTGATCAATTCGTCATCGTTTCGATACCGTCCTTCATCGAGTATAAACCAGGCGGTTTCAAGCGCGTGTCCGGGATTAATACATCGTCCCTCGGGAATATCGAGCGTAAGAGTGCCGTCGGGTTGTACATGTTCAAATAGGGCTCTCTTTTCGTGATGAAGATGATTTGATAGTATAGTACGCATCTGAACGTCGATAACCGAATCATAGAAAGGGTCGTTATCGATTCGTCTCAGCACCTGCGATATCCCGATCAGGATCATCGGCATTGACAGCGATTTCAACTTACGGGCGGGATAAAACTTCGACGGCATAGATGCATCAGGATTTTTATCGAGCTCGATAATTTTCTTATATAACCGTTTTGCCCTATCAAGTATCCTTTTATCACCAATCGCATGCCCGTAAGCCGCCAATGCCATAACGCCAAAGCATTCCGTGAATAAGTACCTGCGTTTCCGTAAAGGTATTCCCTCGCGTGTCACACTATAGAACATCCTTCCGTCGCCGTCGAATCCGTATTTGTCAATAAACTCATATCCATGCCGGGCAAAATCCAGCCATTCCGGATTCCGTTCTATTTCAGCATAACACGTTGCATACATCCACACGGTACGGCATATGATCCAGAATGCCTTATCAGTGGAGATAACTGAACCGTCGGCATCGATGTGATGCAGATATCCGCCGCAGGCATCGTCACGGATATGCTTCATCCAGAATGGAAGGATATCGTTCAGTAATGTGTCGCGATAAAAGTCGCGCAATTCTATTATCCGATCTTTGTTCATAGATTCATTCCGTCGGTTAGAGCTTCGTCTATGTTTTCAGTTTTAATATATTCACAGGACTCTGTTTTCAAAGATGATTGTTATCATCGAAATATCTCTGCCCTCTACCGCAGCCACTCATCGAGGTTCTCCTTTATAAAATCGGTATCCTGCAGCCATGGATACGCACCGATGACACGGTCGATTTCTTCGGACTGTCCCGGTGATAACACCTCAGATTCGTTGAGACAATGAGTGTATCGCATAAGCCCCTGACGGTACAACACTTCGTGTATACCGGCGATACAACCTTTAAAATTATTTTGTACGTCGAATAAAGCCCCGTTTGCATCGGTCAGGGCAATATTCGTCGAGAGATAATCGGAAAAATCCATTCTATTATTATCGATGGTGTCGTGAATCTGATTGAGCAACGCGACTGCCTTGCTTGTCCACACACTCCACTGGCCGAGCAATCCGCCTCTGATGTGCAAAAGTTTTTCACGTTTATCCGACCAGACGCGAAACGGAGTAATGAGATCGTTAATAATATTATCATCATTACCGGTATATAAAACTATTTCTTTTTCTCTCTCTGAAACGGCAAGGGCACGTATTACATCGATGGTCTGATAGCGGTTGAAAGGTGCGATCTTGACCGACACGACGTTTTCAATTTCGAAAAACTCTCTCCAGAATTCGAACGGCAGGACACGACCGCCGACTGCCGGTTGCAGATAAAAACCCATCACCGGCATAATAGTACCGATAATCCGGCAGTGATCTAAAAGTCGGTTTATGCTTTCTTCCCGGAGTGCTCCCAAACTCACCAGTGCAACATCGTAACCCAGTGAAGCAGCGAGTTCCGCTTCGGTAACCGCTTGTTCAGTTTTTCCGCACACCCCCGCAATTTTCACAAAGGGCATGGTTCTTTCCGACAGTTCTTCTTTGAGTACATCACCGACGAACGATAACAAGGGTTTAAACAGATCAATTTTCGGATCGCGTATCTCAAATTGAGTTGTGTGTACCGCCGTTGCAATACCGCCGGCACCGGAAGCGATATAATAACGAAGCAATGCCCGTTGATACCGTTCATCAAGCTTTTTATTTTGATCCAGTGCTAACGGAAGTGCCGGTATGACAAGTCCTTTATTAAAAAAACGCTTCAGTTCTTTGTTCATATTCTATGTAAAATTAAAATTATGAATTCAGTCTAAGAAGAATATTTATGCCATCAAAAAATCCCCGTCCGTAACCTGGAAGAGCGTCGGTTTTCCATATGTCTCACCCCCCTGCCGGATCCAGTCGGCGGTCCATCGAATCATTTGTCCGACCGATATGGCGGGTTCGCCAAAAAGCTTTACTGATTTAGCGGCATTGCTCAAGTATGAGCACGTATTGGGTTCACCGTTTAGCCGAACCTCTTTATTAAAGATTTTCCCGAACTCACCGGCAATATTCGATACCGACAATATTTCACTTCCGGTTATATTTAAAATTGCCGGCGGTACGTCAGTATGTTCAAGGCATAATAAGGCCCTGTTGTTCGCGTCACCCTGCCAGATAATGTTCACATCATCCACGCTGATATCGATCTCAAGTTCATTATATACTGAAATCCCTATATCGGTCAGGACGCCATAGCGCAGATCGATTGCATAATTCAATCGAAACATGAGTGTCGGACAATTATACACCTTTGCATAGTATTCGAACACCCGTTCACGTCCCAGGCATGAACTCGCATATTCGCCCACCGGCCGCGGGCGGTCGGATTCCTTACTCCCTCCTGTTTCCCGGCACGCAAAATCATACACGCAACCTGTCGAAAATACAACTATCTTCGACTTCCGGAAATACTGTGCTACCATTCCCGGTACGATTGTGTTCAGAAGCCACGTTTCCGGCTCCGTACCCGACGATCCAAACTTTCGCCCTGCCATAAATATAACGTTTTCGGCGTGCGGCAGTTTTTCCATTTCTTCGGGTTTCGACAGATCGCAGCTGATCGTTTCCACGCCCCAATGCTGTAGTTGCTTTTGCTGTGCGGGATTGGAAAAACGGGAGACACCGATTATGCGTCGCTTAACGCCCGCCCGGCGGGTTGCATTCACTGCAAGATGTGCCAGGGAAGGTCCCATCTTTCCACCGACACCGAGAATAATGATATCACCTTTCATGTTTCTCATTGCATCGATTGTCTGTGAATAGGGTTCCGCCAGAAATGATTCGAGTGCCTCTGTGCTTGTAATCTTATCGGGTATTTTCATATGTTTATACGTTAATTCTTGTTTTTACTAACCGGAATATAATGATTCCAGTGCTACACATCCTAAAACAGACGAAGCTATGCGAAGCACACGTTCATCGAATGTAAACTTCGGATGGTGATGCGGGAATGCGTTTTCATTTGCCGGATCTTTTGCACCGATCAAAAAGTAAGCGCCGGGCACCTCTTTAAGATAATATGCAAAATCTTCACCGATCATCATCGGCTGCATGGTAATTATTTTTGAGACGTCCGGTACATTTTTTGAGACATGTTCGATCCGCGCTGCTTCCTCCGGATGATTAACCACTGCCGGATAACCGTATTCATACCCGAACGTATACCCGGCACCGGCCATTTCGCAGAGAGCGTTGATGATCTTTTTCAATTCGGCATCGACTTTCTTCCGAACCGCGTCGCTGAAGCATCGCACCGTTCCTATAATTTTAACCTTATCGGGAAGTATGTTAAACGAAGTCCCGGCGTGGAATGAGCCGACGGATAGTACAACGGGCTCAAAAGGATTTATTCTTCTGCTCACAATTGACTGTAACGTGACAACGAGTTGCGATGCAAGAACAATAAGATCGGTTGCCTCGTGCGGTACTCCCGCATGACCACCCTTCGCGGTTATCTCGATTTCGAATTTATCCGTTGCTGCCATGATGTTACCGCCGTTGATATGGATCTCCCCGAGCGGAAACGGCGCCCAGAGATGTGCCCCATAGATACAATCGACTCCGTCGAGACAGCCGTCCTCTATCATACTCTTTGCTCCGCCCGGGACTATTTCCTCCGCGTGCTGGTGAATGAATACAACGGTGCCTTTCATTTCTTTCTGCATGCGGTTTAAAGACTTTGCGAGTCCGAGTGCGATTGCAGTATGTCCGTCGTGACCGCAGGCATGCATCACACCCGGTACCTTTGACGCATACGGCACATCGTTATCTTCCTGCACGGGTAATGCATCGAAATCGGCGCGTATGGCGACTGTTTTACCCGGTTTTGCGCCTCTCAGTTTTGCGACGACACCTCTTCCCCCCACGTTCGTCCTGACTTCATGCCCGAGATTACGGTGATAGTCCGCTATGTACTGAGGTGTTTTCTCTTCATGAAACGACAATTCGGGGTACTGATGAAGATACCTGCGAATGTGTATCATTTCATCTTCGAGCAGATTCAGTTCGTTTAATAATTGTTTTTGCATCAAGATTTCTTTTTGTTCTGTGAGTATTTCCGGTAGTAATATACCTGCATACTATCGGCAGCGATAGCGGAATATGTTTTGAGATTAAACATATCCTCGCTCACAAGATTCTCCCCCTCCCAATAAGGATGCATCATCATCGCCGTCCCCAACGAGGTCGCCTGGGAAATACGCGACGACCGTACGTTTGCAGCGGGGAACAAAGACGCGAGTGCAGTCATAAATATTTCATTTTTCCCGAATCCACCATCGACAAAAATATCCATATCGTATTTCCCCTCGTTCACTAAATATAAGGAAAATCCGACGATACATACCAGATCTACAATCAGTTGATGATATGCTTCCTCGTATGACGTAAATGCGGATATATCCCACAGCCCCGGTTCAATATCCGGGAACGGTCCGGTTCCTTTCATGGCTGCAGCTTTCAGCAATCTATTATCCCGTTCAGCCTGAGATACGATTTTTTCTATCAGAACCGGATCGCATCGTATGGTTTTATATGTCTCAATATCACAATGAAAATGCTCCGATAAACGTTTGACCTGATGATCATGTTCACCTCCGAGAAAGACCCTGGATGCTTTCACTGCTTCTCCCCGGAATGTTAAGTAGGACAGGCAATCCCGTTCCAGTTGATGTTTCGTCAACGGTTCCGTTGCAAAGGGGAAAAGATTAATGCACCACGTGCCGGTCGATATGAGCATAAACGGACGACGGAAGGTCTGTAAATAGGGGACCAATGCCGCGGAACTATCGTGAAGACCGATTCCCGCCGGAATCGATGCATCATCTCTGATTATATCCCCAATTTTTACTTCATTTGTAACCGGCGGGAGCAGAGGAGCAATACCTTCATCATACACCCATCGGTGATATCGCTTTTTTTGAAAATCCCATAGTGCGGTATGACAGCCGATACTTGTCAGCTCACTCCCCGTTCTACCGGTAAACAGATATGAACAATAGTGCGGCAGGTGAAGAGATGTTTTTATCCCGGAGAATAATCCGGGTTTTATCTGCTTTAACCAGTATAGTTGCAGCCCGGAGTTAAGCATACCCATCGCAGGTGATGCGGTTTCAACGGAAAAAACCAACACACCCCCGTAACGCTCATAGAATGAATCGGTAATTTCGGAGGGG
>SLQE01000013.1 GCA_007131635.1 Bacteroidota bacterium
CCTCATCGGGATGCTTGTTGTATGCGAGGTTGAAATAAAAATCGGAAGCGTGGGAAATAACAATCTCGTAACCGGCATTGGCAAGTGTATAGGAAAACCCCTCGGTCCCGACTCCCCAAACATTCGACCATACATACGCGATCGATTCCCCGGCAAATTCAGGATTCAATTGTTTTTCACCACCATAATATCCCACCAGTGCGATCTCTTCCCATCCAGACATAACGATATCACGTTCTTCCAGCATTTGCTTCATCCGGCCGAAGAACCACACCTGCAACTGATCAATACTAACAAGGTCAGGGGATCTATCTATCAGCGCAAGACATTGAGGCGAATCGATCCACACTCCCCCCGGTACTTCATCGCCGCCGATATGTATCGAGGTCAGCGGCGCCGCCGCTGCGCGGTGCATCTCTATTAATTCATCGAATACCACACCAAGAAATCGATACGTCGACTCCTGGCATACATTGATCACATTATCCTTCCATCTCTGAACAGACATATATTCCGATCTATCCTCCGGATCGTGTATTCTGTAACGATCGGCTTCTTCATACTTACCTTCTTCCATCAGGCGATCATAGCGCGCCTGCATTGCTATCAAAGCGGCGCGTGCGTGACCCGGTACATCGATCTCGGGTATAACTTCTATATGCCGTTCTGTTGCGTAGCGAAGTATATCTATATAATCATCCTGCGTGTACCAACCGCTCCCCATAGATACATCCGGATAGGGACCGGAACCGAACGACGGAATAAGGTAATCCCGCTCGTCGTGTGTATGTCCTCTTCGTCCACCGACTTCAGTCAGCTCCGGGAAAGCATTGATTGCCAACCGCCACCCTTCATCATCGGTGAGGTGAAAATGAAACTTGTTCAGTTTGTAGAATGCCATCACATCAAGGAGCCTTTTTACCGTCTCAACAGATTGAAAGTTACGGGAGACATCCAGATGCAATCCGCGATAACCAAAACCCGGGGCATCTTCTATCAATACGCCGCCGATAAAAATTGAACTACCCGGCGATTTCCAAACCTCAAGCGGCAAGAGCGAACGCAAACTCTGGATACCATAAAATACCCCCGCGGCATCGCTGCCGGTTATTGCAATTCCTTCCTCCGAAACAGACAACACATAGGCTTCATCTCCGGATGTTTTTTTCTCACCGGCGATCTCAACTTCACCAAGCATCAAATGAATTGAGCTCGTTGTTGAGGAACCACTGGATTCAGCAAAAGGAAGTCGTGAGTTTACCAGTGGCTCAAGAGATATTGAGAGAAAAAGAGCTTCACTCCCGAGGCTATCCTGATAATAAATTTTTGTTTCGGGGGTCAATGAAAACAAGGCATCCTGTTTTTTTACCGATACAGGCGACGGGGTAATTTCACCTATTTCATCGGCAGGTAGTTTTGATAGAGGATTATTTTGAGTGTACACATATTCCGGTGTGACGACCGGCAGCACATCGTTGCGGTTACGATTCAGTTGTTCCTCATGTACAAAATCTCCGACGATAACCCTGACGGGTACAATCGATCCGTCGGTGAATTCGAAATAGGCGCCGTCCGGTGCATCGATTCTTTTAATAGCGGAGCCCCGCGCTTCGAAAGTGAATTCCAATTCCTCACCCGGCGCCAGCGGCTCAAAATTACCGGTCGGATTGATTTTATAAAAATCACCATTCATATGTGTTAATTGTAAAGACGGCGGGACACTTTCAGCATCGACCATTCGCGTAAAGTTGAAATAGAGCGTCCATTCGCCATCAAGGACTGCTTCGCTTTTATTAACCAGTTTACATTGAGAACGAAATCGATTCTGATCGATGAAATTCGATTCCACCTCCCAATGTAAAAGATATTCATCCCTGTTTCCATAACTTTTCATATCATTACAAAAAGCAGTGAGCGTAAATAAAAAAATAGAGAGAGTATACAGGTATAATACATTCATATCGGTCTCAGGTTATAAGTTTAAAATAAAATTTTGTCACGCTTTCTGCGTGATCCCGCATCAATATTATTTTTAAATGATTTTGAGCGGTATGTTTTTGTGTTTTGGTTGCATGAATTATCTTTTTAGACTGAACTCATCTACTTAAGAATCCGTGCAAGCAGTTCCGGCATCGCATGGAAATGGTCAATATGATCCGGTGCCGTATCTCCCGCGAAGCCGAGAATGGCAAAATTGCCTGCTTTCGCTTCACTCAGTTGCCTCATACCGCGGGGTCCCGGACGTAACATCGGTGTCCGCTGCAGACCGAGTGTATGCAGCAGCCAGTCGGCAGTTTCCGTGGTGCTCGCATATGTTTCCGGTTTGATCTCCGAGTGCGTGATGAGAAAGGTTTTCCGGCCATCTGCAGCCGCTCTCGCGAATCGGGCAAAAGCAGTCAGATGCGTTGTGTCGACCTCACCTCCGGCGGCAGGAAGAGTACCATCCGGTACATAGGATGTGTGCATACCATCCATAATGAGCACTGCTGCAATCCTTTCAAAATGCCGCTCTTCACGGAGTATAACACGGACCGCTCCGTGTCCGGCGGAAAAAGCAGTCAATATCACATTTTTTATTTGCACCGGTCTATCTTGTATTGCAGATAATTCATTTTTAATATTCGCGAGGAGTGAGTCAAAAACTTCCGGATCGGTAAAGCTCCGATGGTACACTCCCGATCCCGATCCAAGATTCACGACCGCTGCTACTGTACCTGAGCGAAGATCCGAAACCGATTGATGAACAAGCCACGATGCGCCGTGAAAGTGAACCACCACATCGACTGTGTCGGACCCCGGTACTTCCGAAGGAACAAAAAGTTCAACATCGCCGACCGGATCAACCGTGAGTGTGCGGTTTATACCGTCAAGTTCCCGTGGGGTTAATCGTTCGTGCGTCTGCGTTTCCTGAGTTAACTGAAATAGAAACGATGATACGGGATTAACTCCATTGCCGTGTAATTCCGCTGTCATGAATACACACAATAATGTTACGATAAATCGCGTCGGCTTATTCGGGAGTATCTTTTCCCGCAGGTGTTTAATGGATAAAAAGATGCCAAGAGAGTTAATCATGGTGTGCATTGTAATTACGTATGTTTAAGAAATGTAACACGGTTTTTATTATAAATCAACCTCTGCGACCTTTGCGTTCTCTGCGTTAAAAAACCGTTTCATCAATATCCAACTACGCACCCACATGGTCAATATTAACCACTTGCAGATTACTTACCCGACAGGTATGCCGGTAGAGTATGTATCGATATTTCCTTCAATAGTATCCCTTTTTACAAAGTGATACTTCTTAAAATAGTACTGAAACAAACAAAATACGGGATACCTTCCAAAAATCAAACTTTGCATATCTGGCATAAATTTTGATGTAGTAATAGGTGGGTAAATATGGAATTAGAAACTATAATAAACAATTCAAAATTACAGGCCGGGAAACAGCTCGAGCAGTTCATACGCGATGCTCCAATGGCGATTGCGATATTTAATCACAATATGGATTATCTCGCTGCCAGTAAAAGCTGGACATAGGCTTATAATCTACAGGATAATGTCGTCGGGCTCAACCACTACAAAGTTTTTCCGCGAATTCCCGAACACTGGAAGGAGATTCACCGGCGCTGTCTGGCCGGGGCGGTAGAGACATCCGAAGCCGATAGGATCGAGCGTGCCGACGGTTCGGTCATTTGGCTCAAGTGGGAAGCTTGTCCCTGGCGTGACGACAAC
>SLQE01000277.1 GCA_007131635.1 Bacteroidota bacterium
ACGCAGTTGAAGAATATTCACGATGCACTGGAAGAGAAAACAATGAGGGGCAGGAAACCGCAATCAAAAAAACAAAAAGAAATAGATAAAGTAAAGTAACCTGCATGCGAACCGACTCATTCCAAATACAAACACTGGTAGATTCGTACCGCCAGACCGATGAATTCGGGGTATATGAACAGTATCTTGAGCACATCGATCCGATACGCGTGAATGGACGTGTCTCCCAGGTTATCGGTCTTGTTATTGAATCAACGGGACCGAATACATCACTTGGTGAAGTATGCCTTATAAAATCGAGAACGGGTGAAGTTGTTTGTCACAGCGAAGTTGTCGGGTTTCGGGATAACAAGGTTTTATCGATGGTTCTGGGAGATGCATCGAAGGTGAGTCAGGGGAGCGAGATTATTGCAACGGGTCGGACATTATCGGTTCACCTCGGTGACGACCTGCTGGGAAGAGTTATCGACGGACTCGGAAATCCGATCGATGGGAAGGGTGAAATACACTACCAGGAAACCAGGTCTATATACAATACTCCGCCGAATCCGCTTGACCGGAAACTTATTAACGAACCGATGATAACCGGTATACGCTCCGTCGATACTCTCGTTACCTGCGGCAAGGGACAGCGGGTCGGTATTTTTTCCGGCAGCGGTGTTGGAAAGAGTGTGATGTTGGGCATGATCGCGAGAAATACCCGCGCAGATGTTAATGTGATCGCTCTTGTCGGGGAACGCGGGCGCGAAGTCGGTGAATTTATCGAACGTGAATTAGGTCCGGACGGCTTACGCCGATCCGTTGTCGTGGTTGCAACCAGCGATCAGTCGGCGCTCATACGATTAAAAGCATCAATGATGGCGACAACCATAGCCGAATATTTCCGCGACCGGGGACTCGATGTTATGCTGTTAATGGATTCGGTTACCCGGGTTGCGATGGCACAACGCGAGGTGGGACTTGCAATCGGCGAACCTCCGACGACAAAAGGATATACTCCGTCGGTCTTTGCTCTGTTACCGAAGATCCTTGAACGCGCGGGCAATGCACGTGAGGGAAGTATCACCGGCTTATACACCGTCCTCGTGGAAGGTGATGATATGAACGATCCGATAGCCGATGCTGCGCGGTCGATACTCGACGGTCATATCGTATTATCAAGACGTCTCGCATCATCGGGACATTATCCACCTGTCGATGTCCTCGAAAGTGTCAGCCGGGTAATGCCGGTGATAACAACAGGAGATCACAGAAAAGCAGCACAGAAAGTGCTCGATGTGCTCTCAACGTATCGCGAGGCAGAAGACCTGATAAATATCGGTGCGTATGTGAAAGGGAGTAATCCGAAAATCGATGATGCACTGAACCGTATCGAGACTATACGCACCTTTCTGAGACAAGAATCAGACGAGAGTGAAGCATTTGAAAAAAGTTTGAGTCATATAATAAACATGACGGAATTATAATTATACACACGGTTGGCTGACGCATGAAAATTACCGAACAACGTTTATCGACTATCCTGAAGGTGAAGGAGAATCAGAAAAAAACGGCGCAACAGGAGTTACATTCCATAAAGAATGAAAAGAAACGTCAATTAGAGGCATTAGATCATCTTGAAGAAACCAAGGAGGCGGCGATAGGCGGACTTGCACGAAACGGGATACTACGTGCGACCGATGTACACGTAAATCGTGCCTACATCCAGCACCTCACTCAGCAGTTAAAAATACAAATGAAAAAAATTAATAGCATAGAGACTGAAGAGCATGATAAAAGAGAGGAACTTCTGGAGAAAACGAAGTCCAAGCGGATATTCGAAAAACTGGAGGAAAAGCGACAGGCAGAAGTACAGCAGGAGTCTCAACGTAAAGAACAGCGTTTGATGGATGTCCTGGCGAATCGTATGCAGTGGGAAACAAAATAATATGAAGTCTTTTTCAATGATCCTCATCATAACAACTGTATCGTTGCTCTTTGCGTTTCAGGTAGCAATCGTAGCGATACTGTTCTTTCCGGAGGTTTTTACTCCTCTCGCCGGAGAACATTTTATGGAGGGGCGTACGTTCGGCACACCGATGACAGAGGACCTTGGCTCTGACATGCCCGGCGAAAATACCGATGAGGGGAATCTCTTCCCCGATGCCGGAACCGAGTCGATCATGGTATGGAAAGATACAATTGCAGTCCGTGACTGGGTTATCGAGACCCTCCGGGAATCGGTGAAAGAAATTGAAGAAGAATTGAGAACTGAAAGACAACACAACACGCGTTTGATTTCAGATAATGAAACTCTGCGGGCACAACTTCAGGAAAAAATGACAGAGGAAATGCAGACCATGGCAAAAATGCTTGAGTCAATGAGTCCGGAAGATGCTGCACGTATTTTACAATCAACAACGGATAAGGAGGTGAGAGAGGCAATACTACTGGTAAACCGGCGGCAGGCTGCAAGGATCATGAGTTTGCTTGATCCTGACAGGGCCGCCCGTATTATGAAGTTCACCGTGAGAGAAAACGACTGAGGTTACCTTAACAAAGACCGGACCTCTTTTATGAGGAAGTCACACCGGAATTACCGATTGACAGACGTGATTCCAACCACTAATCTCAGCCGTGTGCTATGGTGAGTTTCACAATAATTCATTGAATTATTCATCATAATAAAAGGCACACAACTATGATTCATATTATGCAAACGACTATACCCTCCCTCTTGTCCGGCTCTGACGGACAATTTGGAGCAATACGTCGTTTCGAATCGGGTCAATTGGGTGATCAGGGGAGTAACGAAGAAGTAATGACACTGTTGTTCACTTCGATTCTACACCAAGTGCAGCAACATGCCGGCGGTGCTCCGCCGGGTCTTCTGCAGCCCGGTGCCATGCAGGTATCGCATATGACGAATGTGATCACTCAGGAAAACGATAGTGTGACCGATCATTCTCAGAATCAAAAAATCGGGAATACGATTTTCGGAGGTTTCGGGCGTCATATGCAGCAGGCGGATCAATCGATACAAGCGATTTTCCGAATGACCGGCAGTGTGACAGGACAAGCTCTCCAGGGACCGGCTGCGGTTCCGCAAAAGCACATTGAAGGGATTGGGCGAAGTGCACATCTGCAGGCAGATGCCGGTACGATACCTCAATCTCAGAGAGCAGGTGCTTTTTCCGGCTTACTCGCACCACATTCACATGGGGAAGATCTGAAACAACAAAATCCGCTACCTATATCGTCCGGCCTAAAAGATAACGTGCTGAATCCTATGCCGTTACAAAACCGGGTGCCAACACAACCCGTCATGCAGCAGGCGATGCAGGATGGTGCGACAATGCAGGGGATCGCTCAGACAAAAGCAAAGGAAAGTGCCGGAGTGGGCGAAGTGTTTCTCAGGCAAGCGGGTGCGGATAGTAAACCGTTTCACGGTGGTCAGACCAGCGGTACCGATGTACAAGCTGCTCTTGTGGCCAAGGCACCGAAGCCTACTACTTCCGGTGATGGTACATCGTCTGATGCAGGTAATCAGGGTAACAGCCGTGGCAGTACTCTTCAGGAGGTGACTGTATTGCATCTAAGTAGTAATAACACAGGTGAGAAACCGCTCTTCACCAACATATTACAGCAAACACAGCAGATTGCTCAGGTTAAAAACCCGGTAGCAATGGTTCCGGAAATAACTCTTGAGAATACGGCAGCAAAACCTGCGGAGATGTTAGAATTACCGCGCACCGCTTTGAGCGATATCGTTCGTGCTATATCGATGCGTCACGGTCAGGATTCATCCGAGATAAAATTTAAGTTAAAACCCGAAAATCTCGGTGAACTTGTCATCAGAGTGCGAATGGATGGGGGAAAGATGATTGCACAGGCGGAGGTCGCTCACGCGAGTGTTAAGGCAGCGCTTGAACATCAGCTTCCGCAGTTACGTGAAATGCTTGCCTCAAAAGGCATTGATCTTCAGCGTTTTGACGTGTACTCAGAGAAGCATTCGGGCAACGAACACGAGAAGGGAGGTCGTTGGCCGCGGCACCCGGAAGACCGAAACAAAGGAGAATCACCTATCGGTACCGGTGATCCGTATCAAACGAAACGATCGTTGGGTTACAATACTATTGAATTAGTCTTTTAATAAAGGAGTCCAAAATGATACATCAAATCGGGGCGTATAGTGCGGCACAGCAAGCCGGGGGAAACAAACCGTCGGGAATACTCGACAAAGATGATTTTCTCAAGTTGCTGATTATGCAGTTACGTCATCAGGATCCGTTAAGTCCGCTTGAGGGGACGGAATTTGCGGCTCAGCTCGCACACTTCAGCTCTGTCGAGCAGTTGTCGAATATCAATTCAAATCTGCTTCACAGTATTGATGCAAATTTTGTTCTTTCACAGTCAATAAATAACGCTTTGTCGGCCACGTTCATCGGAAAGGAAGTCCGGGCGGCGACGGATGTGTTTGCATATTCCGGCGACGGAGATGTAACGCTCGGCTATACTTTAGATGCACCCGCCGAATCGGTTATTGTAAAGATTTACGATGAGACGGGAAATCTTGTTCATACAATTAATGCACGCGAGTTGAACACAGGTGATAATACGATTATCTGGGACGGTCGGGATGAAAAAGGAACCAAAATGAAAGAGGGGAATTACCGCTTCAGTGTAGAATCAAAAGACGGTAACGGAGCAAATATAGACGCGTCATTGTTCATATACGGCATTATATCCGGTGTTCGTTTCAAGAACACTGGCACCTACTTTACCATTAACGGTATCGAGGTATCTTTGTCCGATATCGAGGAAATACGGGAGGGATAAATAATGGCTGATACTATAGTGAATGGGATCAAAGTCCCTTTCCTGCCGGTCGGCGGAGTTGAGAAACTACAGAAGAAATCATCGGCTGTTTTACCGGCAGAACGGGCATTTGATACGCTCCTTCAGAGGGAACTTGAAAATATCAAGTTCTCCAGGCACGCGCAACAACGGCTTGAAGAGCGCAATATCGTGTTGACTGAAACAGATCTCTCGCAGCTCCATTCGGCAGTTTCAAAAGCCGATGCGAAGGGGGCACGTGAGTCCCTGGTTCTCTTACGCGATATGGCATTTATTGTCAGTGTCGAAAATCGAACTGTTGTAACCGCGATGGACGGTGAAAGCATTCATGAAAATGTTTTTACCAACATCGACAGCGCAGTGGTCGTACAAAATAAAAATAACAAATAAACAATAATAAATAATCAATAAAAAGGGGCCGGACCCGAACGGGGGGCCTCTCCGCCGGACAGAATGACAGATGTCCGGCATTGAATAAACAAATACATTCAGGAGGGTAATACAATGTCATTTATTCGTGCATTATCATCAGGCGTTTCCGGTTTACGAAATCATCAAATGATGATGGACATCATCGGTAATAATATCGCAAACATTAATACAATCGGATTTAAGGGAAGCCGCATAGCATTCGGTGAGTTATTTTCGCAAACACTCCGCGGAGCAACGCACCCGACCGGTCAATCCGGCGGCGTAAATCCTATGCAGGTGGGTCTCGGTGCTCGTGTGACCACCGTGCATACATCATTTGCGCAGGGAAACATCGAAGCCACCGGTTACTCGACCGATCTTGCAATTCAGGGCAATGGCTTTTTCATAGTTCAAAAAGACGGTCAGCCGTATTATACAAGGGTGGGAACCTTTCATTTTGATTCGAGCGGACGACTGGTTCACTCCGGAAACGGATCGGTCCTGCAGGGCAAAATGGCGGATGCAAGGGGGAACGTCCCGGAGGGTACGCGTATTGAAAATATTCAGATAGCGGTCGATATGAAGGCACCGGCTCAGGCGACGACACTTGTAAAGTTTGCCGGTAATTTAAATGCAAATGCAGAGGTTGGAACCGAATTCAACGGAACGGTGAGTGTATTTGATTCACTTGGAAACCGGCACGCGTTAACCGTAACATTCACAAAACTCGGCGATAATGATTGGTCATGGAAAGTAACACTCCCTGACCCCGAAAATCCGGGCGAGGAACTGGTAGTCGGCGGCGGACCGGAAGCAACCGTGGGATTTGACGGCAACGGAGTGATCAGGTCATTGAATGGGGTGGAGCTTGATGCAGGCACTGCCGTTGATTTACCGGTTTCGTTTTTACCGACCGGAGGTGCCAATCCTGTTGAACTCAATATAGAGATCGGTAAGGCATTGCAATTCTCCGGTGTTACCCAGAGTGAAGGGTCATCGAATCTATCACCCCGGGAACAGAACGGGTACGGTTCGGGCACGCTCACTGATATTTATATCGATCAGAACGGAAAGGTTATCGGTACTTTTACGAACGGTACCGTTCTGACACTTGCACAAATTATGGTTGCCGAATTCAGCAATCCGTCGGGATTACTCAAATCGGGCGATAATTTGCTGGAATTATCAAGTAATTCAGGGATGGCAGCAATCGTATCACCCGAGACTTCGGCTACAAGTATCTTTTCGGGTGCGCTTGAGATGTCGAATGTCGATTTGGCAGAAGAGTTCACACGAATGATTGTTGCGCAGAGAGGATTTCAATCGAATGCGCGGGTGATTTCGGTCTCGGATGAAATTCTTAATGAAGTGGTTAATCTGAAGCGTTAATGTAATTTCCGCAATAGAACATACACCAATAAGCGGGGTGACCGGAACGGTCGCCCCGCATTACTATAAGATACCAATCACAGGTTGATAATGGTTTTTCCAAATATTCACCATCTGTCGATTATTAGCCACCTCTTGTCGTAAACTCTCCCGTAACAAGGTTATTCATCATTTTTTTTAGCATTTTAAGCCCGAAAAGGGGGATTTATACGGCCCCATTTATGGCACAACGTTTGACATAACTAATAGTGGTATCAACATAGGAGATTTGTATGGCAAAAAAAACAGAAGACGCAAAAATGAAAAATAATGATCCCGCCGGTAATGCCGGTCAGGAGGTAAGCAGCAAAGAATCGGCTTTTTCAATGAAAAAGATGATCATTTTCATCGTGCCGATATTTATCATACAGGTGGTCTTAATATATTTTTTGATAGGGAAATTCTTATCGCAGCCACAATCACCGCAACCGGTGCATGTGAACGAACCCCAACAGATTGAAACCGTGGATACCCTTCAGGATTTCAGCGTGTATGTGGTGAATGATATTGTCATTAATCCCGCCGGTACGAATGCAACCCGTTTTTTATTGACCACTATCGGATTCGAAGTGACGTCGGAAGATACGAAGGAAGAGTTGACAAGAAAAGACGTCCAGCTACGGGATATTCTGAACACGATCTTAACAAGCAAACGCCTCGAAGAATTGGTCAACGTCGATCAGAGGGCTTTACTCAGAGAAGAAATTATAGCAGAAGTGAACGCATTAATCAGATCCGGAAGCATTAACCAGGTATATTTTAGTAAATTCATTATCCAATAAGAGATCGCATGTATGGCTGAAATACTCTCGCAACAAGAGATCGATTCTTTACTTTCCGGAATGAATACCGGAAATCAGGATGAACAGCAGAATCCGCTTGCTAGTACTATCCAGGATAAAGAAGTACGCGTTTTCGACTTTCGTTTACCTCATCGGCTTTCAAAAAATCAGTTGCGTACCTTACAGGCGGTGCATGAAAATTTCGGAGAATCACTCGGTTCATTTCTGGTTTCCCGGCTACAGACAAACGCATCCGTGAACGTATTATCGGTCGATCAAATATTTTATTCCGAATATATATTATCTGTCCCAAGCCCCAGTGCACTGTATGTATTCCGTATTAAAGAATCCGACGCATTGGCAATTTTCGAGCTTAGTCCTGAACTCGTCCTGGCGATGGTTGCCCGTCTGCTTGGAGGCCCCGCTGAATATACGGGAAAACCCCGCCTGATAACACGTATCGAACAGAGCATTATGAAAGGTATGATAGATCGTGCATTGGAGAATCTTCAGAAAGCCTGGAAAATGATTTCACCGCTCACATTCCGGTATGAACGATTAGAAGCTGAGGGTGAATTTGCCCAGATAGCTCCGGCAAGCGAGATTGTGCTCGTGGTATCTTTTGAAGTCACTGTTGCAGAAAAAAAATATCCGATGAATATTTGCTTCCCGACTTTTGCACTCGACGACGTATTACAAAAACTGAATATGCAGCATTTCAGCGGTATGGGCAATGCATCCCATGACAAAGAAAGCTCGAAGTCTATTCTGCGGTCTATCGAAGATACCAGCATGACGATAACCGGGGTACTGGGCAACACAATGATCACATTATCCGAATTGTTGGGGCTTGAACCGGGTGATGTGCTCAGGACAAACATACCGGCACATAGTGAGGTTGAGCTGAAAATCGGAGGAAAGAGCGGGTTATGGGGACGCCCCGGCGTGTCAAACAGCAGAACAGCGATTAAAATTACACGAACCGAGAACACCATCGAAAAATTAAAGGAATAATTCTATGGCGAAAAAACAAAGTGAAAAAAAACAATCTTCGTTGCAGGATGAAAAAATCATGACAGCCGATGCAAGCCGGCAGGATACAGATAGTTCAGAAAAGACACAGGCTGAAAGATCGGATGAAGAAACATCAACCGTCGATATGAAATCGGCGGATTTCCAGAATATTCAACCGGACACCTCCGGCGATCGAAATGATATCAAGCTTGATCTTTTAATGGATTTATCTTTACCCGTTTCTATCGAACTCGGAAGAACACAACTCTTAATCAAGGACATTCTGAGCCTGAAACGCGGCTCGGTTGTCGAGTTTGAAAAACTTGCCAGTGAACCGGTCGATATCCTTATTAACGGAAAAAAGATGGCTGAGGGGGAAGTCGTTGTTATAGAGAAGCACTTTGGTATCCGGATTACCAATCTAATGAACGCTGTGGATCGTGTCAGATCGTTAGGAGCGTAACCATGGAACAAATATTTTTCAAAATGCTTTTATCGCTCGCCGGCGTGCTCGTTCTTATGTTTTTCATACTTTTCATTATGAAACGTTATCTGGCAGGCGGTACTATCCACCGTCCCATGTCGGTTGATGTAGAGGTGCTCGGTATGCGTACGTTACATCAGAAACGAAATGTGTATGTCCTCAGAGTACTTGACAGGGTGATCGTCGTGGGAGCCACTGATGCCACCATGCAAACGCTTACCGAGATTGACGATGAAAAAAGTATAAAAAAAATTAACACACTGGTACATACGGAAACCGAACATAGTCCGGTTCGTAGTTGGATTCGCTGGAAAAAATCAAATGAAGAAACGATCAAAATGCCTTTTATCGGAATATTGTCAAAGGCAATGAAGCAGGCCGGTAAAACTGCCTGACAGAGAGAAACCGATGAAACGATTAACATATATCATCTTATTTTTCGTTGTGGTCTCGGGTTGTCTGCACGCCGAGGAAACAACAATCCCGTTCCCGAGAATTTCGGTCGGGGTTGAGTCTGCAGAATCAAGGGAAGACGTGGCGATGACGCTGCAGATCCTGTTCCTGATGACAATTCTCTCGCTTGCTCCGGCAATTCTGATCCTTACAACAAGTTTTACACGGATGATAATCGTATTTCATTTTTTACGGCAGGCAATGGGTACGCCGCAAATGCCGCCGGCGCAAGTTGTTATCGGGTTGGCCTTGTTTTTAACATTTTTTGTCATGACTCCAACATGGAAAGAAGTGAATACTATCGCCTTACAGCCATACCTGAATGATGAGATTACCTTTCAGGATGCCGTCGAATCGGGTGTTGAACCTCTTCGCGACTTTATGTTTAAGCATGTCCGTGAGGAGGACCTGGCACTTTTTGTCAGTATTGACAGTGAGGTGAAGCCGGATAATCGCGATGACATCTCAACATATGCGTTAATTTCAGCATTTGCACTCAGTGAACTACGGATAGGTTTTCAGATCGGGTTTATCCTGTTTATACCATTTTTAATAATCGATATGGTGATAGCCAGTGTATTGATGTCTATGGGTATGATGATGATGCCGCCGATCATCATATCGCTGCCATTTAAAATTCTTTTATTCATTATGGTCGACGGGTGGCATCTCATCGTCGGCTCGCTGATAACCAGTTTTGGATAATATGATAGCATGACCGAACAATTTGTCATACATATTGCACGTGAAGCTTTTTTCACTATGCTCTTAATTTCAGGTCCGGTTCTCGCGGTTGCACTTATCGTGGGATTATCGATTTCGATTTTTCAGGCCGCGACATCGATACAGGAATTCACGCTTACATTTGTACCGAAAATAGTTGCGGTATTTATCGTCATTGTGGTAACGTTCCCCTGGATCGTCGGTCTTATTACATCGTTCACCATTAATTTATACAACCGTATACCTTTTATAGGGCAGTAAGGGATGGAAGTTTATATATCACAATTTATGCTGTTTTTATTGATCTTTGCCCGGATTGGAGCTTTTGTCGCCATAGCGCCGGTCATAGGTCACTCAGCCGTACCCTTACACGTAAAGATAGCGATTTCTCTTTTTGTCTCGTATCTGATGTATCCGCTGTTGCTTCGTACCGGGATAGAGACAGATATGGCGTTTGGATTGTTCTTTTTTACGATCATACAGGAAATGACTCTCGGTTTATTGATCGGGTTCGTCTCGATGTTGATCTTTGCAGGTGCGCAATATGCGGGGAGCATTATTTCGTTTAACATGGGATTGTATTTTGCAAATATGTTTGATCCGGAAAGCAGTCAACAGATACCGATACTTTCCAGCTTTATGTATTTATTTTCGATGCTCATTTTTATCGTTGTAAACGGACATCATGTAACCATACAGGCTCTTCAGGTTAGTTACGTTTCGATCCCTATCGGCGAGTTTGCTTTTTCGATATCTATGCTCGAGCGTTTCATAACCGCGGGGAGTACGATATTTGTGGTTGCCGTCATGCTGTCGGCACCCATTCTTGTTGCTTTGTTTTTAGTCAATGTCGGATTTGGATTGCTTGCGAGGGTCGTTCCCCGAATGAACGTATTCATTGTAAGCTTCCCGCTTAAAATCGGTTTGGGAATTATGATACTGATGACGACGATGCCGATGCTGGGGTTTGTCTTTAAGAAATTATTAACGGATTTCCAGAGAAACATGATGGAACTGGTAACATTTTTATAAAATCAAATGGCAGAACATAAAGATACATTTCAGGAGAAAACCGAGCCCGCAACTCCTAAGAAGAAGGAGGAGTCGCGTAAAAAGGGTAAAGCGGTAAAAAGTATGGAGATAAATTCCGCCTTTTTACTCCTTTTCGGGCTGCTGTTTCTCTATTTCGGGGGCGCGGGACTGGCATACGAGCTCTCAAACTTTATGAAACATATTTTTGTGAATGCACCCGTTATGCAATTAAACTTCGATACTGCGTATGAATTACTTATTCGCTCGTTTATCACTATCGGAGTTGTCGTCGGACCGGTGGCGCTGGGTCTGCTTGCCGTCGGACTCCTGGTGAGCTTTTTGCAGGTTGGTTTTCTGGTTACGCTCGAACCGATGAAGCCGAAGTTTTCAAAATTCAATCCGTTGAAAGGCATAAAAGAAAAGATGGCATCACGGCGTGCCGCCGTCGAGCTATTGAAAAACCTGATTAAAGTCGCGGTCATCGGCACCGTCGCATATTTTTCTTTAAAAGGCGTGATTGAAGAATCGATGTATCTGATGGACAGCGATATTCAATCGATCGTAGGATTTATGGCAAAAGCGTCACTTGCGGTTTCGTTGAAAGTAGCCATCGGATTCCTGGTGCTGGCAATTTTTGATTATCTCTATCAGCGGTATGAACACGAGACCGAACTGAAAATGACAAAACACGAGGTGAAGGAAGAGAGTAAATCCACCGAAGGAGATCCGCTCATCAAAAGCCGGATCCGGTCGGTTCAGAGGCAAATAGCTTACAGGAGGATGATGCAGGATGTACCTACCGCTGACGTTGTCGTGACGAACCCGACGCATATAGCTGTTGCGCTGAAATATGATCAGAAAAACATGGGGGCACCGAAAGTGGTCGCAAAAGGTGCAGAGAAAATTGCCGAACGAATTAAGGAGATCGCGGTCGAGCATAATATACCGCTCGTGGAAGACAAATTCCTCGCCCGGACATTATACAAAACAGTTGAGATCGGTGAAGAAATACCGGAAAAGCTCTTCCAGGCCGTCGCTGAAATCCTTGCGTATATCTACCGACTGAAAAAGAAGAGGAACTAGGTAACTGCTCATGAATACATCGATGAAAGAACGATCAGGAATAATGAATAATCCGGTACTGCGAATGGTTTCGCAGAACATGGATGTATTCCTTGCTATCGGTGTCATGCTTGTTCTGGCATTAATGATTCTGCCAATGCCTCCGTTTGTGCTGGATATCCTGCTTACCGCGAATATCACCCTTGCCATTTTAATTTTAATGGTTTCGATGTATATCAAGAGTCCGCTTGAATTGTCGGTATTTCCGGGCTTGCTGTTAATTATTACGATATTTCGGCTGTCACTGAATATCGCATCTACGCGGTTGATACTCGGTCAGGCCTATGCCGGGAATGTAATAGATTCTTTCGGTTCATTTGTCGTCCAAAGCAATTACGTCGTCGGGTTTATTCTCTTTCTCATTCTGGTTATGATCCAGTTTGTGGTGATCGTCAAAGGGTCCGGCCGAATTGCCGAAGTGTCTGCCCGGTTTACGCTCGACGCGATGCCCGGAAAACAAATGGCAATCGATGCAGATTTAAACGCCGGGCTCTTAGATGAACGTGAAGCGCGGGAGCGGCGGGCGCTCATTGCACGCGAAGCGGAATTCTACGGTGCGATGGACGGAGCAAGTAAGTTCGTCAAAGGCGATGCGATTGCCGGATTACTGATAAATATTGTCAACATTCTCGGCGGGTTCATAATCGGTATGGCCCAACGGGGGTTCACACTCGAAGAATCGATGCGTACGTATACCCTGCTTACGGTCGGTGACGGATTGGTGACCCAGATTCCGGCATTGATAGTCGCAACGGGGGCCGGTCTCGTCGTTACACGCAGTGCGGCGGGTAATCAACTCGATATCGAAATGAGATCGCAGATATTCGGCCATCCGAAAGCTCTTATGCTCGCCGGAGGCGCACTGTTCCTTCTGGCAATTGTTCCGGGAATGCCGACTCTACCATTCCTTTTCCTTGCCGGAACCACCTTTGCATTAGGTTTTACAAAATCCCGTAAAGCGAAAACGGTTAAGCAGCCCGACGAAACAGAGATGCTCAAAAAATTGCCGGCTGAAGAAAAAATTGAGGACTATCTGCAGGTAGATCCTATTGAACTGGAAATCGGATACAGTCTTATTCCTCTCGTGGATGAGGATCAGGGCGGAGACCTGTTCAGCAGAATTACCAATATCCGTAAACAATTGGCCATACAGCTTGGCATTATAATCCCCCCCGTGAGAGTACGTGATAACTTACAGCTCGATCCGGCGCAATATATTATAAAGATACGCGGCAATGTGATTGCGCGCGATACCCTTATGATGGATCGATTGCTTGCCATGAGCGCAGGCGGCAGCGATCACAACGTCGAAGGTGTCGCGGCTATCGAACCTGCCTTCGGATTGCAGGGGCGCTGGATACAGCATCACCAGCGTGAAGAAGCTGAACTTGACGGATATACGGTCGTCGAGCCGTCGGCAGTTCTCTCGACGCATCTGCACGAAGTATTAAAACAAAACGCGGATAAAATTCTCGGCAGACAGGATACGAAAAAGTTAATCGACAATATTAAACGTGAGTATCCTGCAGTGGTAGAGGAATTGAATAATGATGTTCTTCCGACAGGGACGATCCAGAAGGTATTGCAGAATTTGCTGAAAGAGGGAATACCGATTCGCGATCTTGTCACTATCCTCGAAGCGCTGCTCGATTA
>SLQE01000090.1 GCA_007131635.1 Bacteroidota bacterium
CAAAAGGAAGTGAAGATGCTGAAAGAGGAGGTCGACGCGGAGGATATCGCGGAAGTGGTTTCGCGCTGGACGGGTATACCGGTGAGCCGTATGCTTGAGGGTGAGCGGGAAAAGCTGCTCAAACTCGAAGAGAGGCTGCACGAACGTGTCATCGGACAGGACGATGCCGTTACCGCAGTGGCGAACGCCATTCGGAGATCGCGGGCGGGATTACAGGATCAGAACCGTCCGATAGGGTCGTTTATCTTCCTCGGTACGACCGGTGTCGGCAAAACCGAGCTCGCGCGCGCACTTGCGGAGTTTCTGTTTAATAACGAATCCGCAATGGTGCGCATCGATATGTCGGAGTACAGTGAAAAATTTGCCGTGACGCGCTTGATCGGTGCACCGCCCGGCTACGTGGGATATGAGGAAGGAGGTCAGTTGACGGAACCGGTACGGCGCAGACCGTATTCCGTTGTGCTGCTGGATGAAATTGAAAAAGCACACCCGGAAATATTTAATGTTTTGCTGCAGTTGCTCGATGACGGAAGATTGACCGACAGTCAGGGAAGGACGGTAAATTTCAAGAATACCGTTATTATTATGACTTCGAATATCGGGTCGCACCTGATCCAGGAGCGGATGCGTGAGATACATGAGAAGAACCGCGACGATATCATGTCTGATATGAGGTCGCAGTTAATTAAACTGCTCCGGGAAACGATCCGTCCGGAATTTCTCAATCGCATTGACGAGATCGTACTCTTCCAGCCGTTGACGCAGGAGGAAATCTATCAAATCGTTGATCTGCAGCTTCGCTATGTTGAAAAGATGCTGTCCGATAAGAATATCGGATTTAAAATATCGGACGATGCAAAACAATGGCTCGGTAAAATGGGGTACGATCCGTCATTCGGAGCCAGACCTCTGAAGCGCGTTATACAAAAACACCTTGTCAATCCGCTTGCACTCAAGATCCTTGAGGGTGAATATACCGAAAACGACACGGTTGGGGTCGATGTAAACGATCGCGGAGAGATAACATTCAAAAAGTAACGGAATGAAACAAAATAAAGACCGGGAGCTTCGGAGCAAGTATTTTCAGTCTCCGACTCCCAATTCTTTATCATCGTTTCCGACAGTTATAACATCCCTGCAACCGTCATAAAATCCTTCTTTGTATGATTGATAGTGTAGATTTTCGTTCTTAATTTCTTCTTCGTTTTTGATGAATCCTTTATGGTAAATAGCTTCATAATCGAGTTTTGGGTTACGGAGTTTTTCCAGTAACTCATTGATGTCATAAGTCTTTACCATGTGATCGCCGCATTTCTGTCCGTCAAGAAAACCCTTCTTGTATGATTCCTCGTGTGATTTCATAACTGCTTCCTTTCATAAAATAATTGTAACACCTTGCGGCATAGTATGTATTGAGGTTGCAACCTATATACTAATGTATGCTTTTTGTATAATCCTGTCAAGAATACACCTCAAGATTCGCATAAAGTAATTTTCATGTTTTATTCCGTTCGTATTGCATGTTATGTACTAATTCAATATTTTTTTTGAATAGTAAGATATTTGAAGTATTTGTTTATAATAGCGAATATTAACGTACGACAGGAAAATATACACCACCCCAGATGCTTATGCCTTCTACCCAGCAGGAAAAATTGAAATTTTATAAAAGATTCGGACTTGTTGAACAATTGCAGGTCGTGGCATCCACGGCCGTTGTCGTCGCGATGGTCACCATACTAACTATTTACACTGTTTTAGGAAGAGAATTAACCTATTTGCTCTTTGTGACAGTCGTTGTTGTCGGAGTGTTTGGATTCCTTTCCGTTTTTTTTACGGTTCGTTACGGGCAAAAGATCGAGGAGCAGCGTCGGGATATGCTCGCAATAAATACTATATCCGAAGCGATATCAAATTCAGTGCGGGCAAATGTCATTTTAATGAATGCTCTCAAAACAGTCACCAATTTACTGGAAGCGGATCATGGGTGGATATATCTGCATGAAGTAAACAAACTCCGGCTTGCATACAAAGAGGGAACAGAGATCGATTTTATTCATGTGTTGGAGAAATCCGGTCATGAGACCCGGGATTGGAAAAAAGAGATGGTTCTGTGGGACCGTCTGAAGGGAAATTCCCCGACTATCCCCACCCGATTAAAAGAGATGGGTATTCGTGTATGGATATCCGAACCGCTCGAAACCTCCGACGGCTTTGCGGGAGTGCTGATACTCGCGAGCAAAGATATAAAGAGGTTCGATGAAAAAAAGATGAACCTGCTCTCGGTTTTTGTCAGTCAGATTAATGTTGCCCTCGATAATGCACAATTATTCGAGAAACTAAATGTATCAAAGCAACTCTATGCCGACCTTTTCGAACATTCTCCCGATATGTATCATATCATCGACAAAGACGGCAAAATAGTCAGTTGTAACCAAACCGAAATCGATAACCTCGGATATACAAAAGATGAATTGATCGGTGCAGACATACGAATTCTCTATCCTCCAGATGAGCATCAGAAACTGGAGAAAAAACTGGATAGAATATTTAATAAGGGGGAAAACCTTAACGGAATCGAGGAGCGTATACAACGAAAGGACGGCACCCCGGTCGACGTCAGCGTGAATACATCGCTGATGTACAAAGGCGGAAAACCGGTAAAGGTTCGCGTTGTCATGAGGAACATAACCGAGACTAAAATGATGCGTGAAAAATTACTCCAGGTACAACGCATCGACAGTCTGGGAAGTCTTGCGGGGGGCATCGCCCACGATTTTAACAATATTCTCCTGGCGATATTGAACGCCGCATCGATTATGAAGAGAAAAATGGAGCCCAAGAATCAATGGTATGATTATGTTGAGCTGATTGAATCTTCATCCCGCCGCGGAGGTGCTCTTACCCAGCAGCTTCTTACATTTGCGCGCCAGAAAAATATCAACTATCATCCGGTCGATGTCAACGATGTCATCCGGGATACCATTCGTCTCATGGAGCGAAGTCTCGATAAGAGCATCAAACTCCGATCGGGCTTCACTGAAGATCCCACGGTTATTGAGGGTGACGAACGACAACTTCAGCAGGTTTTAATGAACCTCATACTCAATGCACGCGATGCAATCCCTCAGGGAGGGACGATAAAGCTATCCACAAAAGTGGAATACCTCAACCAGGAACGTATTTTTACGCCGCACGGCAGTGAGGGGCATTATATTTTGCTGCGTGTGGAGGACAACGGCAGCGGTATGGATAATGAAACCATGGAGAAAATATTTGAGCCATTCTTTACGACAAAAGATACCGGAAAAGGAACGGGACTCGGTCTGTCGGTTGTCTACGGTATCGTGAATAAGCATAAGGGTTTCATCATCGTCGACAGTCAGCCGGGTGTAGGCACGATTTTCAGTATATACTTGCCACAGGTTCATAATGAGAATAAAAAGTCGGTCAAAGGAAAATGGAAAAACGAAAAGGTTACCGGCGGCACGGAAAACATCATTGTCATCGAAGACGATATCCTGGTGAGTCGAATGATAAGAGATATGTTAACAAATCTCGGCTATTCTGTGAAATTGTGTATCGACGGTGAAGAAGGGCTTCGCGAACTCAGGAACCACGATAACCCGTATGAATTACTGGTTCTCGATCTGAATATGCCCCATATCAGCGGCAGAGATGTACTATTGGATCTACGAAAATTTAATCGGAGCATACCCGTCATTATATCGACGGGTTATGGCGAACACGTTCTCGATGAGCAGGAGATCAGAGGTGAGATACAGGCGTATATCAAAAAACCATACGATGAAATTGAGTTCGGTAGTCTGGTCCGTCGCGTCCTCGATAAACATAAACAACCGACGCTGCAGTAAGCATGCACCGTTGATGCAATCGACTGCTCTTACATAGTTTTACGCAGTTGAGCGTATAATGTATCCTGGTCGAGTATAGTTATATAATCGTTGTAATCAAGTCCTTCCTCCAGAATATACTCCGTTAAGAGCACCCGGATCTTATTGATGAGATCGTGAGTCTCCCATGGTTTACCGATATAGCGGTCGATTTTTGCTTTATTGATCGCTTCGATAGTATCTTCATGGGTTGCCAATCCCGTGAGGAGAAGCTTTTTGGTATTCGGAAAACGATTATCATCCTTTACTTCGCTTAAAAAGTCAACCCCGCTTTTACCCGGCATCACATGATCGCAGACGATCACCGCAACGTGTTCGCTTTCAGCATCGATCTCATCCATAATAGTAGCCGCCTCTTCGGCTGATTCGCAATAATATACTTTTATGAGGTCCCTGAAAAAGAGTAACTCTTTTTTGAGTGTCGCGAGTATATCGCGTTGATCATCGACACATATAATGTTGGGTTTAGCCATGGGTGTCTCCTGTGGGTATTGAAATAGTGAAGGTTGTATTTCCCGGTTCGCTTTCGAAAACTATTTTTGCACCGTAACCGTCGAGAATTCTCTGAACGATCGGCAAGCCCAATCCCAGACCGAAGGAAAGTCCTTCTTTTTTGGTAGTTACATTCGGTTGAAAGATTTTATGTTTTATTTCTTCTGGGATACCCGGTCCGTTATCCCGTATTCTAACTATAATTTTTCTGTTTTCCATGTAGGTAGCAACTTCAAGCAGCGGATCGATGGTTTTACCCTGCACGAGACTTTCACAGGCATTTTTAATAAGATTAGACCATACCTGTATCAATTCGCCGGCATTAGCAATAATAGCCGGTAAAGTTGAAAAATGCAAATCTACATTGATCTTGCGCAAATCACTTTGCAATAGTGTTAGTGCCTCCTTGAGAGTTTCATTGACTTCAATTTTCTGATCCCGCCGAGATCGCTGAACACCCAGTTCCTTCACCGATTTTACAACGTATGTCGCGTGCTGTGCGGCAACGAGCATATCTTTTATAGTTGCTCCCGCTTCCCAGAATGTACCGATGAGAGCCGCGGATTCTTCGATCCTGTTTCCGAGTTTGGCCAGATCAGATTCATCAAGACTTGTTTGCGCGAGCATTTCGGCAGCGTATTCCGTTAGTTTGAATACTTTCCGGTACTGTTTTTCACGTAATCGTATTTCGTTATTAGATAACGACCTTCCTTCCGTCATACCTTTCCGGAAATATTCGAGCATATCCGGTGTGTGGGATTCGATAATTTTAGCAACCTGCTCACCGAGCCATCCGGTGTTTTTTTCGAGCACGGCGATAGCATTATTCAGTTCATGGGCTATACCCGCGGCCATTTGACCGAGTGATGCGAGTTTTTCCGATTGAATGAGTTTATTAAGAGTCTTCTCTTTCTCGGCGCCTATCTCCATCATTCGTGTCTGCCGTATAGTGAGCTCGCTTACGATGACGGGAAGAAACTGTTCGGAAAGACTGGCATTCCCGCCGGCAAGGTACACCGCATCTTTGTATCCGATATGTGCTACAGAGGAATCCTCGAGTGCCACGACGTTTGTCATTGTTTTCGATGTGGAAAAGAAACTATTCACACCGACAAACATATATGGCGTCGCGGTGAAGAATTCAACCTCGCTTCCGTCGGGATTTATACCGAAGCCGCGTAGTTTTCCCTCTTTGACAAGGAACAAACGGTCGTTGAACTGATCCTGTTTAAACAGGTAGGTGTTCTCCGGAAGCTTTAAAACTCTGTTCGGGTCGGAAAAATATATGTCGATCAGGAACTGAGTATGAAAATTTTTCACAAATGTACTCATAAGACATCGATAACATCAGCAAGTATATAGAGATAAAAGTAAGCGAACGTCAATCCGACCGCTCCGATGATGATTCCCATCTTCAGCATATCGTTCGTTTTAAAGAACCCCGAAGCATACGATAAAGCATTTGGCGGGGTGCTGATCGGCATTGCCATGCCGAGCGAGCAGGCAAATGTCACCGTAAGAACGATATACCGCAATCCGCCTATTTCATACAGGCCGGGGATGCTTGTTCCGAGTGCGACCATGATCGGCAGCAGCAGGTTTGCGGTTGCGGTGTTGGAAATAAAGTTAGACATAATGATGGTGATGAGGCAGGCACACGCCACAATCAACATAGGAGCGAAATCACCGAACGGGATGCTCTCAACTATACTCTCTGCGAGACCCGTGCGTTCCAGTGCGAGACCAAGCGCGAGACCTCCCGCGACAAGCCAGAGGACATCCCAGCTTATTCTCTTTAAATCATCCTTCGTTATGATCGTGGTGACGGAAAAAACCGCCACGGGGATGAGTGCAACTATATATGCGTTCATCCCGTGAAGGAAATCGAGCAGCCACAAGAGAAGCGTGACGGCAAACGTACAATAGACCACAATTGCTTTCCAGCTCTTTAAAAATTTCCCGCCGATCTTCAGATCGATAGATTCGGTTTCTACAGGATAAAACCGAAGCAGAATAAACCACAGAAAAGCGAGCATAATGACGACAAACGGCAGCGCAAAAGCCATCCATTGTCCGAATCCGATCGCATATTCGCCGGAGAGGTACCGGACGCCGATGGCATTCGGAGGGGTTCCAATGATTGTTCCGATCCCCCCGACATTTGCCGCAAAAGGAACAGCCAATCCGAATGCAATTTTTCCCCGGTCATCGGGCTTGAATAATGCCAGCACAGGGACGAGCAGTGCGAGCATCATTGCCGTCGTCGCCGTATTACTCATGAACATAGAAAACAAAGCGGTAATGGCAATGATCCCGATCAGTACGTATTTCGGCTTATTACCAAAGGGTTTGAGGAGGACATTGGCGAGGTTAATATCCAGACGGTATTTTGTTGCGGCCATTGCGAGAAAGAAACCGCCGAGAAACAGCATGATGATGGGAGATGCAAAGTTTCCCATTATATCCTGGTATCTGATGAGTGAGCCGAAACCCGGTTCATCTACCCCCACCTTAAAAAATATCAGACTATGATCCGAAACCGTGACGAGTAATAACACCATAATTAATATCGATGTCGAGTAAATCGGCACCGGCTCAAGTATCCAGAACAGTGCAGCAAGGATAAACAGAGCGATAACCCGGTGTTCAACAATGGTCAGTCCCTCGATAGGTATAAAGTCGGTGGGGATCAACCATACAATCAGAGGTATTATAATTGCAATGTAAAGCTTTCCGGTCTTGTTCATTTCAGTAAATAGAAGAAGGAGAATTTCATATTCGTTTTATATCATTTCATGCGCGGTGTTTGAAGGCGCATGGTAATATCAAGAAAAAATAAAATTAAATCAACAGATGGAATTTACCGTAAAAATCGTTATTTTACATAACACATATATACTATAAAAAATTGATGTCGTGCATGAGAATCGTATTATTGGTTATTGTTGCTGTTGTCACCTTCCAGTACACCGCATCCCAATCCCTGTTCGAACATAAACATAACATCGGAGTCGGAACGGGATATGTCTCCCAATATTTTATCGACCGGCAGGCTTCGCCTCTGCGGTATCAGGATGCAACCGTTGTGTACTCCCTGTACTACGTGCGAAATACCCCGCACGGACAGCACCGGATCACCGTCGGATATAACAACGGTACATTTACGACGCCGGCCGGAGGGCCGGACAGAATGATTGAACAGTATGATCGGCTTCAACTCAGGGGCGGGTATATTCATACTATTGCAACATTTTTTGACGACAGATTGCGGGTATTGGGCGGATTTTACTTCGATAACTTTTTTACCTACCGGGATCATTATTATTTCGCCACCAGAAATGAGATATTCGTCGAATACGTATCTGCACTTCACCCCGTCATTGAAGTTTTTTACAGGTTTGGAGAACGGTCCATAATCCGGTCGGGGGCAGCCGTTTCGGCGGTGGCTTACATGGTCAATTCTCCGTATTCCGTCCGTGGACCGGTACAGTATAATTTTCAGTTTTTCGATTCCTACCGTCAGGCAGACCTGTTGTTATCATATAAGCATTTGCTCACCGACCGGATACAATTCGAGGTACAGTACAACTTTAATTATTACCGGCACACGGTTCCGCTGGAATTAAAATTTGCAAGGGATCAGGTCATGATTTATTTCGGATACAGGATGTAGGATATGTTCATAGATAGATTATCGGTATATATCACCTTTATATTTTTTGTTCTCGTGTTAGCGGGTTGCAGTGAGATGTTTGTTCAGTCGGATAGTTCAACTGAACCCGTGGATATCTTCGAGCTTGTGTGGTCGGATTTCGACCGATATTATCCATTCTTTGTGGATAAAAAAATTGACTGGAATTCGGTGTACTCTGTGTATCGGGAGAAAATCGATAATAGTATGAGTGATGAGGCATTATTCACGGTGCTTTCGGATATGACCAAAGTGCTCAGGGACGGGCATGTGAATATTTACACTCCGTTCGGAACCTCGGCATATACCGGCTGGTATGATAACTATCCGAAGAATTTTTATTTCAGTATTATAAAAAACCGGTACCTTCTGTTTAACCACACGATAACGGGCGGAGGGAATATCCATTACGGCAGATTTGGACCGGTGGGATACGTGTATATCGAGAGTTTTTCCGGGCAGGGGAATTGGGCGGAATCCATTGATGAGGTTATCCGAGAGCTCGGAGATCTCGACGGGATGATCGTCGATGTCCGGCATAATGGCGGCGGCAGCAGCGCAGATGCGAATACTATTGCCGGCCGCTTCACAGACCGAAACCGGGTGTATTCATATATTCAATACCGCAACGGTCCGCGACATACAGATTTTACGGATTTACGGGAACGAACAATATCACCGGGCGGACCAGGACAATATATTAAGCCGATTGTACTGTTAACTAATCGCTCCACCTTTAGTGCGGCGGAGGATTTTACGCTTGCGATGAGAGAACTGCCTCATGTTACACACTTTGGCGACACAACCGGTGGGGGTTTCGGTAACCCGATATTCCGGGAGCTCCCGAACGGATGGGGATACCGTCTGCCCGTATGGAGACAGTTTCCGGTCGATTTGAAACAGCTGGAGGGAATAGGGATCGCTCCGGACAGAAAAATTAATATCAGTAGTCTAGATGCGCAGATGCAGGTCGATACCATAATCGAGCGTGCGCTGGAGTATCTCATCGATATTGAGTAATGATTCGTTTTGGCGATTCAGTAACACCGGAGAATTCTTTCGGAATGGGATGAATTAGCTGCGTTAGATGAAACTTGCCTTCACACGATGCTTTTTGTATATTAGTACAGTTCAAGTAAAAGCCGCAGTGGCGGAACTGGCAGACGCGCTGGACTCAAAATCCAGTGAGGCTAACACCTCGTGTGGGTTCGACCCCCTCCTGCGGCACCGAAACAGACAGCAGCATGACTAATTGATTCCTATCTTAGTGATCGTTTCACTCTGCGCGGACAAGCACATATTCATTCTCTCCGATCATAATTGCATTCAATTCCTCTTCGAGATCCAATAAATGATCCTGAACAACCGTTACGAACTCCTCCCATTGTGTCGAGACACTCTCTGCAAGCTGCTTGTAGTACGTTACACCTTCGTTTAATTTATTCTGAAATGCCTCAAAGTATTTCATTTGTGAATCGTTTAATGGTTTTGTAGATTGCTCTATTCTCGACCGGAGGTAATCAATGTACAGTTTGAGTTCATTGATGAACATATGCGGACGATCATTGCGGGTCATCAAATTGATCCGGCCGTAAATATGATCTACCATCTCTTTCAACGATACGATTTTTGAAAAATATGCAATGTTCGGTCCCGGACATACCGACACACCCTGACTCTGAAGGTGCGTATTCATTTCACCGGTGATAAGTGCGGGATTCCCCAATCCGACACAGAGGCACATCTTTTCGACCACTTTGTTTACCGCTTTCTCCAATTCCGCTTCCCCGAGATTTTGTGATTCGAGCTCATTGATTTTTGTCTTCTGATAAACACGCGAAGCGGTACAGATAGGATTTTTACTGAACTCGGTATTGAACACAAGGTGTTGTTTCAAACAGGGAGCTCCCGGTTTTCCCGCGGCGATCCGTTCCTGTTTTTCGATCTCAGCCGTGTTCTTTCTCACTGTGTTGAACGGTACGCCGAGCGGAGATACATCGCTTAAATAAAGATCCTTCTCCCGTGCATCACATAATACCTGTAAGGTCTCTGTGTCTATATTTACAATCTCCGGAACCAACAGGAAGGGTGTTCCCCAACCGACGGAGTCGACATTATAATATTCCTGTAAGAATCTATGTTCGCGGTGCGTACCGACTCCACCCTGAACGGTAATTCTCATCGGCGGCGGTTCGTTGACGGTCCTTCGCTCGGCTTGTTTCAGACCGCTTAGGTAAAGTTCAAATAACGTGTCGGTCAGTTTATTTCTGTTTGTTTTAAACTCCTCGAGAATCGGTCCGAGGAGATAACCGTCGGTGGCGAATGCATGGCCGCCGCAATTCAATCCCGATTCGATCCTGAATTCCGATATCCAGATTCCTTTCTTTGCCAGGAACTTTCCCTGGATAAGTGCAGACCGGTAATCGCTTACTTTTAAAATGATTCTCTTTTTCAGGCTCTCATTTTCATCGGGATAAAAATCATCGAACCGTGCCGAATAACTGTACAACCGCGGATTCATGCCTGCGGAAAACACAACCGATGAATTTAGCCTGCTGTTAGCGAAACCCCGTAACGCCGCATGCGCGTCGTTAAACTCATGCGGGAGGGCTTCATTCTTTTTGGCATAGTTCACACGATCAAGTTTTGTCATAATGTTTACGTCAATCGCGCCGGGAGCGATCTCTTCCCGGAGTTCTTTCCCGACCGTGCCCGGATCGTGGCCGTTGGTGCGAAGCATTTTATTATATTTTTGTTTGAGCTGTGATGACTCCGGCAGAAGTTTGAAATACTTTGTAATTTCAGTCCCATCTTCGAAATCGGATGATCTCAGCTTTCCGAAATTTTGTGCGACGATGTCGTCTACAAGATTCAGATAGGCCGTAATCCGGCGTGCCCTGCAGTCATCTTCCCGCTCGTGGATCGGTTCAAAAGGGATCTTTCTTAAATTGCTGTGGTATTCACGCATTCGTTCCGTGAGACGGTGATCGACAATCGAAATAACGGAATCGATTCCGTAATGGGCAATTTTTATCGGTGTATCTACAGTATAACCCGTGCCCATTACGGGTATATGAAAAGAGTGACCTGGTTTTTGTCGGGACATAAAATATCACTTTATAATTTATTTTTAACTCTACTACTTAATGTGGACAACGCCGCGGCTTCTGTCTCACTCGACTACGCTCCTGCCTCGGAATAGCTAACGTCTGTACTATACCTTTAATAACAACTATTTTGAGGAATAATGCAATACCGGGTGTCGAATTATTCAACGCAGAAAAATGAATAATTGTTCCCACGATCTGCATCAAAAATCATTTCCCGTTCACTTTTCAGTTTTAATGTAATACTAAAAATACACATACATGAGATTTCCGTATATTGCGAAATCGGTGAATATGTTTTATTATTAAATCACCTAATTAGCTTCTTTTTATATAATAGGTAACGGGGAAAAACAATGGAAGTCTCAAAGAGAATTGCTTTAGTTGCACACGATAACCGCAAAAATGATTTAATCGAATGGGTTCAGTGGAACTGGAAGTTACTCTTAGATCACAAGCTGATATGTACGGGAACTACCGGTCGCCTCGTTGAGGAGGCAATTATCACGAAGCTGGAAAAAGGAAACCTATTCAAAGACACTATTATTAAACTCAAATCAGGTCCGCTTGGAGGCGATCAGCAACTCGGAGCGATGATTGCTGAAGGAAATATCGATATACTTATTTTCTTCTGGGACCCTATGCAACCGCAGCCGCATGATGTTGACGTCAAAGCTTTGCTGAGAATCTCAGTCCTTTATAATATTCCAACAGCCTGCAACAGGTCTACCGCTGATTTTCTTATTTCGTCACCGATAATGACGGAAAGATACTCCCAGAAGTTCACGGATTACTCACATTACGTAGACAGATTATTGTCATCTTGATCGGGGATGCAGGGATGGCTACACCAAAAAAATACTATCAGAACAATTAATCTTACAAAAACCATCCCCGATTACCATACATGCAATAGGTTTAGAGATTATCCCCGGTGTTTATATTTACGTTAAAATTTTGTAGATTTAGTGCAACGTATAACTGAAAGTAAATTCTACATCCAGAAGACGCTGCACTTTTGTATGCTATCCGGAGGATTAAATGAAAATGCCACATCTGTTAAAAATATTTTTTTCTATTATTGTCATACTCTTTTTATGCGCATCTTCGGTATTTGCACATTTTACGTGGATTCATCCGCTTCTTACATCGGTTAAAATTGGTGAAACCGTATCTGTCAGAATATCGACCGGACACGCCTTCCCGGAAAGCGAGCAGGCATCGTCGATGGAAAACCTGACATCCTTTGCCATGTCGCCATCCGGTGAGAAGATATCGTTACAGTTTAACAGTGATGATAATTTTTTACATTCTTCGTACACGGTCGGAGAAGAGGGGCTACACACTCTGTATTTCGAATCCGACCGGGGAATTATCAGCCGAACGACCAGGGGCTGGCAGCCGGGAGGAAAAGATCAACACCCGCAAGCGACATCAAGTATGAATTTTTATACTTCCGCGCTGGCTCATATATTTGCCGGAGAAAATACACCACGCGGTTCCGGGCCGATCGATCTGAAATTTGAGCTGACCTTTAAAATTGAAAATAATCGGGTAGTCCTTATTGCATACCGGGATTCCCAGCCTCTGGAAGGCACGGAAATTTCGGTCGTCAAAATGGGTTCCCGGAATGCAGAACCAATCGGGATTACAAATGCTTCGGGACAACTGTCGTATTCCCGGGACGAGCTGTCGGAGGAAGCGTTATTTGTTGCACTATACAGCCGCGATGCACCGGACGGTAGCAATTATGACATGGATTATTTGCGCTCAACTCTGTATTTGAATATGAAATAACGTCATGCACATTTCCGATGGAATAATCAGTGTCCCGGTTTGTCTGGCCGCCAATGCGGCTTCCGTCATTATTATTTATCAGATAGGGAAAAAAACCGAGCCAGAAGACATACCGAAAATGGGAATGATGGGGGCGGCATTGTTTGTAGCGTCTCTTGTCCATTTCCCGTTAGCCGGTGCTTCGATCCATCTGGGGTTGTTCGGACTTGCCGGCATTATTCTCGGGAAGAGGGCATTTCCGGTTATTTTTACAGCGTTGCTGTTGCAATCGCTTATATTTCAGCACGGCGGTCTTCTAACCGTGGGCGTCAATTCGATAAACATGGGAGCCGGGGCGTTTGTTGCGATGCTTCTTTGGCGATGGCGTTCGCTTCCGGAATATGTGCGCGCTCTGCTGGCAGGATTTGCCGGAATCATCGTTCCCGTCACGCTGATGGCAATTGAATTTCAGTTGTCCGGATACGGCAGAGGTATCGTCTACCTGCTCTCAATATATCTTCTGGCAGCACTCGTTGAAAGCGGTATTACTCTATCGATAGTAAAGTTTTTTCGCAGCGTTAAATCGGATATACTGCCATTATAGATTTATTTTTCGAATTAATATTCGATAATACTATAAAAACCGGAGAGAAGTGAGATGTTTAAGTATTGTTTACTCTGCATTATTCTTATTTTCATGATACATTCTGAGAGCTCAGCCCATGATGTTACCGTCGAGATCACGAAAAGTTATCCCTCGGTTATTGTCAGAGCAAGCTATTTTCAGGCGGAGCCGCTTTCCTATGCCGATGTTATGATTTTTTCGCCCGAAAATGATGCTGTGGAATATCAGTATGGCCGGACGGATAAATCAGGTTATTTTGCTTTTGTACCGAATAGTAAAGGGAATTGGAAAATCACA
>SLQE01000372.1 GCA_007131635.1 Bacteroidota bacterium
AATAAACAAGTAGACAGTAGACAGTAAACAGTTGACATTTGTCTATTGTCTACTGTTTACTGCCTACTGACCGCGTACCGCCTACTGCCTTACTCATTGCAACAACCGCCTGTCCCAGCGCTAAACCGCCGTCATTTGGTGGGACGCGGGAATGTGTAAATACCTGCATCCCCCGTTGTGAGAGATACTTTACAGCTTTTTCAAGGAGCAGTGCATTCTGAAAAACACCGCCGCTCAGAACTATATTTTTTAAACCCGTTTCTTTTTTTATTCGTTCCGAAACATCCGCTATGATATGTGCGATCGTGTTATGAAACTTTCCCGATATTACATGCGTCGTCTCGCCACTGCGGATGTCTTCGATAATGTTTCTCACGATTCCCTGCCACTTGATTATCCGGGGTGTTTGTGTCGTGTCTATATCGTAATTGTAGATTCCCGTCGCATGTTCGTCCGCGATCATTTGGAACTCTATTGCCGCCTGTGCTTCATAGTTAATGGTATCTCTGAGATTACAGATTGCAGCAACACCGTCGAACAATCTTCCCGCGGCGGACGTGAGCGGCGAGTTGAATTTTTGGGTAATCATTTTTTCAAGCAGCGGCAGAGCACTCCTGTCCGCGAGCGATCGCATAAATGGAATATCAGGATTTTTTTGTTCGATTCCAAAAATTTCATGCAGGAGAGCGTACCCGATCCGCCAGGGTTCCTTGATCGCCTTTTCACCTCCCGGCAACGGGAAATAATCGAGATGGGCGACCCGGTCGAATCTATCCTGTGTCGCTATCATAAATTCACCCCCCCAGATGCTGCCGTCGCTACCGTAACCGGTGCCGTCGAAAGAAACGCCGATTGTTTCTCCGGTCAGATTATTCTCGGTCATACAGCTGACAATATGCGCGTGGTGATGCTGTACCGGTATTTTTACGGGTATGCCGCTCTCGAGTGCATATTTCGTCGACAGGTATTCGGGATGCATGTCGTATGCGAGAATTTCGGGAGTAATGCTGAAAAGATTTTTAAAGTGTTCGATGCCTTCGGTAAATGAATGCAGTGTTTCGTAATTTTCCAGATCGCCGATATGATGGCTCAGAAAAGCGAAATCATCTCTTAAAAAACAAAATGTATTTTTCAGATGTCCGCCGACGGCAAGAATCGGTTGTTTCGTGTGAATATGCAACTTTATGGGGTAGGGGACATAGCCGCGCGAGCGGCGGAGCATTGTCTGCCGGTTATGTAAAATAGCACCCACGCTGTCGTCGCAGCGCATGTGAATTTCGCGATTGTGAACGAGAAAATAATCTGCTATAGTATCCAATCGCCCGAACGCATCCGGGTCTTTGTACGCGATCGGTTCCTCGCTGATGTTCGCGCTCGTCATAACTAACGGCATAGCGGCATCGCGGAGCAGTATGTGATGGAGCGGTGTGTACGGAAGCATCACACCGATATAGTTGTTTTGAGGCGCAACATGTTTACTGACCGGAGAGTTGCTTTTCCTTTGTATGAGAACAATCGGGTGACTGATCGATTGGATGAATGACAATTCGTCTTCGGAGGGACTGCAGATTTTATGCAGCCAATCGATATCGGGGATCATAACGGCGAAAGGTTTTTCGATACGCCGCTTGCGTTCGCGGAGCGTCGTAACTGCATTGTCGTTTGCTGCATCGCACGCCAGATGATATCCGCCGAGTCCTTTGATTGCGAGAATGTTGCCGTCTTTTAATAATTCTGCAGTGTAGTGCAGAATATCCTCAGCATCCGGTTTATTCCTTTTATTGTCCAGTAATGTCAGCATCGGTCCGCAGACGGGACAGGCATTCGGCTGTGCGTGAAACCGGCGGTTTCCGGGATCGTGGTATTCGCGCTCGCAATCGGGACACATCGGAAATACCGACATCGTGGTTTTCGGTCGATCGTAAGGGATATCCTGTATGATAGTAAACCGGGGTCCGCAATTAGTGCAATTAATAAAAGGATACCGGTAGCGGCGGTCGGGCGGATTGAATAACTCCTCTAAACAATCATCGCACACAGCGACATCCGGTGAGATGAGGGTGAACCGTTCGTCGCCGCCGTTGCTTCGCTCAATTGAAAATTCCGCACGTCCTTTAACCGGTATGGATTGAATTTCAACTGCATCGATGAGTGCAAGGGGCGGGGGGGAGTGATTGATCGATTGCGTAAATGATTCCAGTGATGCATCATCGCCTTCAGCAATGATTTCAACGCCGAGCGCGTTGTTGCTAACCGTACCGGTAAGTCCGTACTTTTTCGCTAACCGATAAATAAACGGTCTGAATCCGACCCCCTGGACTATGCCTTTAACTATTATCTTTTGTGCAATCATAAAACCAGCAACCAGCAACAAGGAACACGCAACCAGCAATTCATTTCAAAACCTGCGACTCCAGCCACGCACACCATTCGCCGATCCCTTCACCGGTGGTGCAGGATGTTTTGAATACTTTTAATGACGGATTAATTTGCAGCGCGTTTTCCTCAAGCTGGTCGATGTTGGAATTCAGGTAAGGGAGAAGATCGATCTTGTTGATTATCAATACCGAGGAGTTCCTGAACATATTCGGATACTTGACCGGTTTATCATCGCCTTCGGTTGTGCTGACGACCACGACTTTATGGGCTTCACCGAGATCGTAATTGGAAGGGCAGACGAGGTTGCCCACATTTTCTATGACCAGCAGTTGTGTTCCCGCGAGATCGACATTCTCCATGGCATCCCGGACAAGCCGGGCTTCGAGGTGGCATCCTCCGTGTGTGACGATTTGAACTGCCGGTACATCGAGCGCGGAAATCCGCCGTGCGTCGTTATCCGTCTGAACGTCCCCCTCGATGACGGATATATTCAGTTTCCCTTTTAAATGACCGATTGTTTTCTCGAGTATACTCGTTTTGCCCGAACCCGGGGAACTGACGACGTTGATCGTGAAAACTTTATTGCTGCTGAAATCATCGCGGTTCTTTTGTGCGATCTGATCGTTCTTTTCGAGCACTTTCCGCTCTATGGTGATGACGCTCATGATTCCTCCTGTGGTGGATCTTCAAGTTCAATATCGGTTATCTGTAATTCAGTGCCCGAGAGTGTATCGACGTTTACGCTGCCGCATTCGGGACATACAAAAAAAGGTTCATCGAGAGTCGATTCCGCTTTGCATTCATTACATCTAATAATAAGAGGTACAAATTGCATATGCAAGTTTGCATTACCCAACCCCGGGGTGTCGGCCGCTATAACACGGAAGCTGAACTCCAGGGAGTCCGGTACAATACCCGACATTTTGCCTATTTTGAGGTTGACGGTTTTCACGCCGCCAGGATGATCTTCCGGCAGATGCTGGATGACGATATCGATTATATTTTGTGCAACGGACATTTCGTGCATGGCGATTCCGGGAATTAGTGGTTAATTGGTTACCTTGCCTGCCAAGCGGCTAAGCCGGCACCTACAGTATGTTGATCTTTTAAGTAACAGGTGCCTAAACATGCCCGGCACTATAGCTTATAACTCTTTCAATGTACCCAATAGTTCATTTCAACTCTTACGGTAAGTGCCGGGCATGTGGTGCTTATCCCTCACCGTTCAGCACCTGAATTGCTTTATCGACCGATTTATGATCGCCGACGAGTACGTAAGTATCGTGTGCGGTGATTTTCTCCGACGGCGCCGGGCTCGTAATGGTTTTTCCGTTCC
>SLQE01000312.1 GCA_007131635.1 Bacteroidota bacterium
CTTACAAAAATAACCTGATTCACTTTTTCTTCCCATTCTTCGAATGTCAGTGGCCGGTTATCGAGCGCAGAAGGCAGACGGAATCCATGTTCCACAAGCGTTTCTTTTCGTGACCGGTCACCGTGATACATACCGCCGATCTGGGGAACGCTGACGTGGGATTCATCAATAACGAGAAGAAAATCTTCGGGGAAATAATCAAATAAACAATGCGGACGCGATCCGGGGGGGCGTCCCGCTATATGCCGCGCATAATTTTCAATGCCGCTGCAATAACCGACCTCGTTTAACATTTCAATATCGAAACGGGTACGCTGTTCGAGACGTTGCGCTTCAAGTAATTTACCCTGACCCCTGAGTTGTTTTAATCTTACCTCCAGCTCCTCTTCAATCGATTCGATAGCCTGTTCGAGCGTCGACCGTGACGTGATAAAATGCTTCGCGGGAAATATCGCCTCATACTCGCTTGACCGGTTGATATGCCCGGTCCGCCTGTCGATAATACTGATCCTGTCGATCTCATCGCCGAAGAATTCAATCCGGATCGCTTCCATGTCTTCGTAAGCAGGAACGAGTTCTACAATATCGCCGCGGACACGGAATTTACCACGGGTAAATTCGAAATCATTCCGCGCGTAACCGATATCGATAAACTTCCGCAGCAGCCGGTTTCTTTCAACCTGCTCCCCCTGCCTGATTACCACGACCTGTTTACCCCATTCCTCGGGTGCACCGATACCGTAAATACAACTGACGCTTGCAACAACGATCACATTTCTGTCCCCGCTCAGCAGCGCACTTGTTGCTCTCAGACGTAGACGATCAATCTCATCGTTGATTGACGCATCTTTTGCAATATAAGTATCGGTAGTCGGAATATATGCTTCGGGTTGATAGTAGTCATAGTAGCTGATGAAATACTCGACTTTGTTATTCGGAAAAAAGCTTTTGAACTCGGCGTATAACTGGGCTGCGAGCGTTTTGTTATGCGACATGATCAGCACCGGTCTGTCGAAACCGGCAATGACATGCGAAACGGTGAATGTCTTACCGCTGCCGGTCACGCCGAGCAGTGTTTGAAATGTATCCCCCCGCTTTAACCCTTCGATCAGTTGACGAATTGCCTCCGGTTGATCACCGGCGGGTTGATACTTCGAGACCAGATCATAACTCATCGATATGCCTCCGCCCTCTGAATCCGTCCGGGATCGGGTGCCAGTATTCGATGTTTGCTTCATCTGCTTTCCAGCATAAATACACTTCTTCGCCGTTAGCGCGAATGTGGGGGAAATCTATAAGTCCAGCATCGATGTTCTTTATCTGAATTCCCCGTTCAACGATCGATTGAATGATCTCAACCAGTTCTTCAAGTTGAGGAGGATGGAATCCCTCACCGTTCGGTCCCAACCCGCCAAAGAAAGTATGTCGATACATATCATACCCAATCTCGTCAAGTTCCGTTTTCAACAATACCATGCGGTCGATGTCAGCTCGGATAATCCCCAGGGTTGTCCTGGCCTCCTTAAGCGAAAAATGTATTTTATGATAGTACATCGAAGTTTATGGTTTTCTGTTTTATTTGTTTCGCTCATCTATAAAAATCGCTATGACACAAGTAACCATGAATAAACGGGAAAATCAATATTGAATTGTGTATATTATTTATTTTTGGTGATATTTTGTGTTTTGGTGTTTTGGTGGCATAATTCATCTGTTAAACTGAACTCATTTATTTATTAATACACCACAATATTTAAACAAGAGAATCAATCATGAAATATATACTAATTTTTGCACTCCTTTTCAATATACCGGTTTTTTCTCAATTATTACCCGTCGTATCTCCCGAAGATGCCGGTATGGATGCCGGTCGGCTCGGCAAAGCGGACGAAGTAATTCTCTCCGCGATTTCTAATAATGAAACGCCGGGAGCCGTTCTCGTCGTACTGCGGGATACCGCGATCGTTTATCAAAAAGCATACGGAATGAAGCAACTCATTCCCGCGCAAAAAGAGATGGAATTATCCGTCATCTTTGATCTTGCTTCTCTCACGAAACCTATTGCAACGGCAACAGCAATATTCATCCTCGCCGAACGGGGAGATATCCGGTTTCTCGATCCCGTCTCCCGGTATTTAACGGGTTTCAACACATGGGAAGATCCTGAGTCCGGGAGGTCTGAGGAAATTCGAATCATTCATTTACTGACACACACATCCGGTTTACCGTCATACCCGCCCGTGGCAAATCTTGTCTCTGCTCACGGTTCGCCGGCTCCGGATGCAGTGGTGCAATATTTCAGTAATCTTGAGAGAACGGTTAAACCCGGCTCATCTTTCACTTACGGCTGTCCCAATTTTGTAATGCTCCAACAAATAATAGAAACCGTATCCGGAAAAACACTTGCTGAATTTACCCGCGAAAATATTTTTGAACCTCTCGGGATGGAAAGCACTACATACAATCCGCCGGAGGATATGCACGATCGGATTGCACCGACAACGATTGAAGATGACCGGTTACTTACCGGCATCGTACACGACCCGTTCGCACAAAAGCTGATGGGCGGAATATCAGGCAATGCGGGTTTGTTCTCCAATGCGCATGATCTTGCGGTGTTCACCGCGATGTTACTCAACAACGGAACCATAAACGGAACACGAATTCTCAGCCCGCTAAGTGTATCTGCTCTCACATCTATACCGAAGGGGTATGAAACGTTCGGCCGCTCTGCGGGATGGGATCTCCACTCTGCATACGCATCGAACCAGGGCGATCTGTTCGGTGAATATACATACGGTCATACCGGTTACACTGGTACCTCCATGGTAATCGATCCGGAAACGCGAACGGCGGTTCTCTTACTGACCAACCGCGTACATCCCGATGATAGCACGAGTGTTGTACGGTTACGAAGTCTTGTTGCGAATGTTGTGGCTGGGGCGATCGTTGAGTGACCGGAGACGGTTTCGGGTTTTGGGTTTCAGGTGGAGGGTTATGAGTTTTTACTTGGGAACCCCGAACTCAAAAACATGTTTTTGATTGTTTGTAAAGGTATTAATTGGTTGGAGGAGTTGTGGAATATTTTTGAGAAGTGCATTTAAAACCGTCCCGAAGGGACGGGGTGACCATAGCCAGACCATTTATGGTCTGGATTACTTTAACTCTTTTAATAATCGGCCGTCCCGGAGGGACGGCGTGACCGTAGCCAGACCATTTATGGTCTGGATTCTCGCGACATCCCAAACCAACCCACCCGTCGCGAAAGCGACGGGGTGATCGATGCGGAATCATTAACGCAATATCGGCAAACACATTGATATTCTTCCTTAAACGTCTTCCGTTTATGATGTTCTTCCTGATTTTTAATATATCTAACCACTGTCGGTATTTTTGACTTGCTCACGGTAAACGCCCCATACCCATCCTGCCAGGCAAACTTCTTTAATTTGGGAAAAGATTTATGAATCCACAAAGATGACCCGCCTTTTATCAACTGTAAAGCACGGCTTACCGAAATCTTCGGTTTCATTTTCAACAATATGTGGGAATGATCCGGCATACCGCCTATTATTATTGCCGACATATCATTTTTTCGGGCAATACCTCCCATATATGCCCACACCTGATCTCTGTATTCTTTCCTTAACCAGGGTTCCCGTTTTTTAGTGCTGAATATCAGGTGATAATAGAGTGACGTATAATTATGTGCC
>SLQE01000389.1 GCA_007131635.1 Bacteroidota bacterium
AATTGTGTCGGGAATATAATTTTTTCCTTTTTCGTACTGTTTTTTTTCTCAAGTACTTCGATTAATCTCTCAACCGCAAGTATACCCATTTTATGTATAGGAACCTGGACGGTACTGAGAGAAGGTTTTACATATCTTGATATCGGAATATCGTCGAAACCGACAAGTGCGATATCATCCGGGACAGCGATCCCATGATCGTGAAATGCCTTTAATGCGCCAATGGCCATCGAATCGTTTGCGGCAAATACAGCCGTCGGTCTCGGAGTTATCGACAGAATTTTCTTTGCGCTATTATAGCCGGATTCTTCCGAGAAGTCCCCCTCAAATTCAAAAGTTTCGGATACTTCGCACTGTTCAAGCGTAAGGGCATGCCGGTAGCCGAGCAATCGTACATCCGCTTCATAATTTCCTATTGCTCCTTTAATAATTGCTATACGTTTATGTCCATGTTTTATGAGATGATTGGTAATCTGGTACGCACCGTTGCAATTATCGATCACAATCGAATCGAATGAATTATCTTCAACAAAACAATTTAAAAGAACTACCGGCAGGGATTTATTAATGTTGTGGTGTAAGATATCCGCATTGATATTAGGCGACATAATAATGATTCCGTCTACACGTCCCTTCATAATATTAAGCGCTTCTTTTATCTCATCCTGATTATTATGCGAACTGGAGAGGAGTACATTATACGAATGCTTTTGCGCCGTCTGATCGGCGCCCCGTATTACTTCGGAGAAAAATTCACCGAACAGATCAGGGAGTATCATCCCGAAGGTATCGCTTTTCCTGCGGCTCAGACTTCGTGCGGATGCATTGGGGACATAATGAAGTGAGTGAGCGATTTCGCGTACACGTTGTATCGTCTTTGGATTGACAAGGCTGCTGTCATTAAAAACACGGGATACCGTGGCAATCGAAACCCCCGCCTTCAAAGCAACTTCTTTTATTGTCGCGTCCATCGATTCGATCCCTTATCGGGTCAGTGAAAACGTTTACATTGTAAGCGTTTTCATGATAACCACTTTTTTACCGATTGTCAAGCCCATTACGAAAAAATTACATCCGAACCAATAATTGATGATAAGGTGAAATTTTGTGTTTTGGTGGCATCAATTACCTATTCGGGTGAACTCAAATTTTGTTCACCCGGTAAACCTTCCCTTTACCCTCTAATATCCCGATAATATTATTCGCGGCAATACGAGCCATTTTTTCCCGCGTCTCATCGGTCCCGGAACCGATGTGCGGTAACAATACCACATTTGGTAAAGAGAGCAGCGCCCGCTCAACTTTCGGTTCCTGTTCAAATACATCCAATCCGGCAGCGAAAATTTCCTTCTTTCGTAAAGCCCGGGCAAGTGCTTTTTCATCTACGACTTCACCGCGGGCGGTGTTAATGAGGACGGCAGAAGTTTTCATTACTTTGAGTTCCGCTTCACCGAGAAGATGGTGAGTGTCTGAGGTAAGGGGACAGTGTAGCGACACAAAATCCGACTGTTTCAGTAGTGTATTTAAGCTAACCTTCCGGGCTTGTACTTTCTTTTCAAGTTTGGGTTTTTGCGTTCGGCTGTAATATAGTATTTTCATTCCAAATCCCGCAGCGCGTTCCGCCATAGCGCTTCCGATCCGACCGGCACCGATGATTCCGATAGTTTTACCCGCGACGGGTTTACCGAGCAGCAGCATCGGATCCCAACCGATAAATTTACCTTTCCGGGTCATCTCATCACCGGCGATGAAATGGCGTGCTGCGGCAAGTAATAAACCGAATGCTATATCCGCGGTCGCATCGGTGAGCACGCCGGGTGTATTGGTCACGGTTATTCCCTTTTCCGTTGCGGTCGCTACGTCGATATTGTTAAAACCGACGGCATAGGTGGAGATCACCTTACATTGCTCCATCGATTCTATTACATCTCTTTTCACGGGATCGGTCAGCATACACATCAAAGCATCGACCTGCTTTGTTTCTTTCAACAGTTCCTGTTGCGTGATAATACTTTTCTTTTTGCGAACCACGACGTTGTATTCATATTTGTGCAGCAACTCTAAACCGGCATCCGGAATTTGTTTTGTAATATATATTGTTTTCGACTGTTTGTTCATAACCTACTCCCGTTGTTGTTTCGTATCTTCAATCGTCCTTCGTTAATTTTAATTTCGAATATACCATTTCGCTCAAAATACCGTAGTTCGGGTCCTACCATTTCAAACATATTGTGTGTATTGAAATGCGGACTCTTATGCGGAACATAGAGATATCCCCATTTTTCGTAGCGGATGTTATTGTGTACCAATTCCAGAATCTCAATAAATCCAAAATCTTCAATTCTTTTACGGGGAAATGATTTATGTTTCACATCCCGGAATAAAAAATCATATTTTACGATAGTGTATTCAAAGGGGGATGTGTCGATATTTATCGTACCGTGAAAAAACTCTTTGGCACCCGGTAATCCTAATTTCGCGAACGCTTTTTTTTGTCTTTTCAGAGAACGTTGCGCCCCTTTCATACCGTGTATATGAACACCCTTGATCATCATAGCAATGCTCTCTCAAAATATTGTTCGAGATTTTTCACCATTCCTTCGACGGTAAATTTCTCCCGCACATGCCGACATGCAAGTTCTCCATACCGTAATCGCTTGTTCTCATCGGATAACAATTCACTCATACTTTTTGCAAGTGCCGCGGGATCACACGGTGGCACGATGATGCCGTTCAATCCCGGAGTTACAATTTCCTCCGAACCGGGTATATCGCTGAGAATAGCAGGTTTGCCGCAGGCCATCGCCTCGAGAGCCGCGTTCGACAAACCCTCATACAAAGATGGAAGAACAAAAATATCACATCCTCTGATATACGGTCCGACACTTTTAACAAATCCCGGGAACTGGATTAACTTTTCCACACCCGCAGAGCGTGCACGGTGTAATAAGGATTCACGTAACTTACCCTCTCCAAGGACAATTATCAAAAAATCATCGCGTTCGTTTTTCAGCATGGCTGCGGCATCCACGAGATACGTAAATCCTTTCTGATGCGAAAGACGTCCGATACTGAGGATGATCTTCTTCCCGGGATACATTTTTTCAAACGGCATCGGATCGCAGGTAACATCAAGATCTATACCGTTATAAATAACCTTGATAAATTTTTCGGAGAACCAGCCCTTTTTAATATACAGATCCTTCGTCGATTTTGCATTGACGATAATGCCGTCGGCGAATTTATTAAGCAGCAGTTTATGTTTAAAGATATGTCTTCTGATCGGTAAACCGTGGCGTGCGATAACGGCCGTTGTGCCCGCAAGATAAGCGGCGATACCCGCCACCGTAAAATCGCGATTCTTGCTCAATACGACGTCAATGTTTTCGTTTCTGAGGAACAGAGCAAGTTTCATTATGTTATAAGGACTTATATTGCTGATAATGTTCAAAGGCCGGACCGGTATTCCGCGCTCCTCCGCCCGTATCTGGAGTACCGACCGGGGCCTGCAACCGAGATAGACCGAATGCCCCCGCTCCTGTAAACCTTTTGCCGCACTCAGCACCCATTTCTCCCCACCGCCGAATTTCGATTTACCGATAGCATGTAAGAAGAAGATTTTCACGTTAAGATTCCGGATTTATCTCAACACACGTTCGTGAATAAATGAATATTCCCTTCCCTTCAATGAAACA
>SLQE01000089.1 GCA_007131635.1 Bacteroidota bacterium
CAGAGCCACTCATTAAAAAAGCAGTACCAAAAGGAGGGTAACAATAATGGCAGGGTTTGTCCATGATGATGTCCAACAATCATTGTTGGGGGAACTCAATCTTGTGCTGAAGCATTATTTCCATCAGAATGTCAATGATATAATGAACGATTTATATTGCCAGTCAAAAAATATAGATCATACCGTGGATCCGGACAGAGTTATAAGAGCTATTTACCGGAGCGGACTATTATATCAAAATTCCGATAAAATTCTTTCACAAATTAGAAACGCAGTTGCACGCTTTGTGCACGGGGAATATGGTATGTGCTCAAAATGCGGCGGTGAGATCGAATCGACACAATTAATGAATGCGCCGACCGCCGATCTCTGTTCACACTGCATTAACGATAGATATACCTCTGTGTATATTAAAGCGAACGGCCATTAAAACGAATGGTTGTATCGGAATAAGTCGATATCTGTACAACGGATAAGTGACAACGAAAAATATGAGATGCAGGATAATACCGGACCCCGGGGTGGTTGTCCATATCTCAGACCTTTGTGTTATCGTAAGTCAATTCTCTGATAATCTTCCCGTGCTGCGGGAACGAATCGATAAGTTGTTCCCTTTCGCCTAATGTAAAATCGGCAAAATCAAAACCCGGTGCCATAGTACAACCGACCAGACTGTACGACGATCTGTCGTTCACCGCGGCTGCAAACCATGTCCCCTTCCCGATAACTGCCTGCAGTGTCTCTCCGCCGCTGATGTCGTTCCCGAGTACGATGTCGGTTCGTGTCCCGTCGGATGTGATACAATAAATGGTTAACGGACTGCCGAGATAGAAATGCCAGACTTCATCCGACTGGAGGAGGTGAAATGCCGAGAACTGTTTTCCCTTGAGGAGAAAATAGATAGCAGTTGAAAACGACCGGTCCCCGTCATAGCGGCGCGGTAGTTGATGACCGGCGATAGATTCATCCGACCGGAATGTTTCACGAAAATACCCGCCCTCGGGATGCGGGGAGAGGTTGAGTTTTTGTATTAATTTGTCTGCCGAAATCATTTTCTTAATAGACACAGATGACACTGATGTAACTGATTCACACAGATTAAGATAAATAATTTGTATTAAATCAAGAACAGCATAACCACAAAGAGCACTAAGAATGTCACTAAGGACACGAAGATTATTTTTATAAATACTTCCGTAGTTAAAATCACCTTAAAATATATCTGTGGGACTCTAAATCTGTGGGAGTACGCTTTCTATCCTTTTCATTGAGATACCTCCAAATCCTTCAGCAATCCCTCATGCAAATCGTATACCCAGCCGTGTACCTGCGGGGCCGTACCGTTGCGTATTGCTTTCTGCATGACTGATGTACCGCGGACATTTTTCACCTGCTCGATGACGTTCAATTCGACAAGTCTTCGGAAGCGTTGCTCCTCATCAGTAATAGCATTGAGTTCTTCTTCGTGTAAGCGAATGACATCGCGGATGTTCATCAGCCAGTTATCGATTAATCCGTAATAATCGTCGGCCATTGCTGCGCGCACTCCGCCGCAATAGTAATGCCCTTTAACGACAACGTGCTTTACCCGCAGCACCTCGACCGCATATTGTAATGCGGAGAGGAAGTTCAGATCGGTGTGAACCGCGAGGTTTGCAATATTGCGATGAATGAACAGAACGCCCGGATCGGCGCCGGTAATAAGATCCGGCGAGACGCGGCTGTCGCTGCAGCCGATGAGAAAGAATTCCGGTTTCTGACCTTTTGACAAACGGGAGAAATAATCCTTATCCCCACGTTTTTTACCTTCAACCCACGTACGGTTGTTTTCGAATAATTTTTTATAGGATGATGGGATAGTAACCGCCTTTCTATATTTTTTGCCAGAGCCGGGATTGTATTGTGCCTGCGGCAACAAGAGTTCGTATCAGTCCGATTAATGAAAGCAGAAAAAACATAATTAAGGTATATTCGGGACGGACCGGATCAAAGAAAATAATCAGAACGGAAAAGACCAGCATACCGATAAATATTGAAACGACCCCGCCGAGATTGCCGAAACGGTTGTTGTAATATTTCTGAATCAGGAAAGACAGTGGAAAGATAATCAGAATGAGGATAATCAGGAATATGATTGTATTCATAGTGTCTCACCTTATGTTTTGTTCGTTTTTATTGCCTTGCTTGTTCGAGCAAATCTGCCAGTCCCCGGCCCAGATGTTCGGTCATTATTTCGCGATATCGCTCAGAGTTCAGATAACCGTCGCCTTCGTTAAAAAATTGTGTTATGACCGGTGTCCAGTCGCTGTTGCGGGGCAAAATGTAACCGAATTGTTCCGACGGCTCATCGCCTGTTGTGTGCCGGCGGAGCAGCATCCCGGCTTCGCGTGCGCGCCAGTAATTGTAGACATCAACGTACGCGAAATAGCGGTTGTCCGATGCGACGGCTTCGATTATTTCGTTGTTTGAGTACGCATAATCGATATGAAGATCGGGGTAGTATCTGTCGCGAATACGCTTAATCCGGTCTTCGTGCAGCGTACCTTCGAAAGCGAGTGCCCGCAGCTGGGCGAACTCATCTGGTATGTTTTTGAGTTCGCTCAATTCATCTGTCTCTTCATTGGTGATTAACACGGCAATGTTCGTCATATAAGGCGGACTGAAATCTATCTCCGCACGCCGTTCATCCGATATCGTAACATTACCCATACCGAATGTTCCGCTTTCGGAATGCATGACGGTAGCATAAAAATCACGCCAGGAGAGTATCTCTTCAAAATGAACTGTTATCTCATAACCATATTCATCATTTACCCACTTCACAAAATCCCGGAAGATTTCTGTCGTTACGCCGGTGAGTATGTTGTTCTCGTCGTAATAATTGAAACCGTCCCCCGGGACATAATACAATGTGATTTTACCTTTGCCGTTCGATACTACAGTCATCCAGTCGTCGGCCTGCTGCCTGTCCGATACACACGAGACGAAAAAAAGTATCATACATAAGGAAACTATGAATGGCCTGATCATATCGAAGTATGTGGTAATATTCTGATCAGGTCTCTTCATCGGTTCCGTTCAATTCTTTCCAGAGATACGTAAAAGTGATTGCCGTCATCAAAGCCCGCTGTTCATTGGTGACGCCGGCACCGTGACCACCTTCGGTGTTTTCGAAGTAATACACCTGGTAGCCCATATCTTCCATTTTGGCGGCCATCTTCCGGGCGTGTCCGGGGTGGACGCGGTCATCCCGTGTTGTCGTGGTGAACAGTACCCGGGGGTATGACTGATCTTCACGTAGGTTCTGGTACGGAGAATATTCTTTTATAAACTCCCAGTCGTCAGGATCGTCCGGATTTCCGTACTCTGCCATCCAGCTCGCCCCCGCTAAGAGAGTATGATAACGTCGCATATCGAGCAGCGGTACCGCGCAAACGACGGCACCGAATAAATCGGGCCGCTGGGTGAATGCCGCACCAACGAGAAGTCCGCCGTTGCTTCCGCCCTGTATACCGAGATGCCCCGGCGTTGTGATATTTGCTTCGATCAGTTCTTCGGCAACGGCGATAAAGTCGTCGAATGCTAGCTGCCGGTTCTCGCGCTGGGCAGACCGGTGCCATTGCGGACCGAACTCGCCTCCGCCGCGTATATTTGCAACGACATACACGCCGCCTCTCTCGAGCCAGGC
>SLQE01000473.1 GCA_007131635.1 Bacteroidota bacterium
CAGCACATAAAACGATGCAATGGTGATAAAAATCTCCGTACTCAGCCACGAGACCGACGTGCCAAGCTCGTAGAACCGCGGCACGAGGATCAGATTCAACACAATACTCAGCATCGCTCCCGACCCTGTTATCATCAAAAATACTTTATCCATCTTCAAATTCAACAATCCCTGAATCGCGAACACATTACTCAAACCGATGATAAACGGCAGGAACGCCATCATCCTAAGCGCAACCACCGCATCTCCGAACTCCGATCCGAAAATAATAAACACAATTGGTTTCGCGGCAACAAAGACAAACACCGAGGCCAGAAACGTAATCCCGCCGACGAGGAACGTCAAACGCTTTAACTTTTCAATCCCGTTTTCAAACGACCGGTGCAGCGCATTCCCTATATGCGGGAACAAGGTTTGATTCATCGGCATCAGCAGCAATCCCTGGATAACGATAATAATCTTCGACGCCGCAGTGAAATATCCCACGTGGATATTCGCCGTGAGCAGTCCGAGTATAAACACGTTGCTGGTTGTATAAAGATTGATCACGACCGTCGACGTGAAAAGTGTCCACCCTTTTTTTAACGCCGCGAGCAGGGTATCTTTCGACGGCAGACTTATGCGGATCCGGAAATACCTCAGTCCGTAAAAGAGCGCTATGACACCGACCACGGTATGGCCGACACCGTTGATCAGCGGGATATAAAGATAGTGTCCCTCCTGCCGTATGAAAATAAAAATCGAAGCGGTAAATGCCGCCTTGATAATAAAATTGAAGATCGCCGTGCGCGTGAGCTTTTCCATCCCCTGAAAAAGCCACGTCGGAAACACCGCCGCTCCGACCACGAGGAGATACGTATACGCGTAAAGTAACAGATCATCCTGAAAACGCGGGATCGAAAAAACGAGGAGTCCGTAGACAACCGTACTCACCGCCAGTAACAGTAATTTCGCCGTGAGCACCGCGGAAACGATCTCCGCTATCTCATTGTGTTTACCTCTCTTGATCGCTATCTCGCGGGTGGCACTGTAATCGAATCCGTAGTTGACGACCAACGCGAAATAAACGACAAACGCCTGTGCAAAATTTACGAGTCCGAAATACTCGGGACCGATAACCCGCACAATATACGGGAGCGTGACAAGCGGCAGAAGAAAATTGGCAACCTGCAGTCCGCTCAGGGAGAAAAAATTTGTGAAGATGATCCGGCGATTGGTCAAAGGATTGCTACCGTTTTGGTCCTCCGGATTGTTTCGGGATATCTTTTTTTGTACCGCCGGATATTTCCGCCGGGGGTTCGTTGCTTTCTTCAACCGATATATTCAGCAGCCGTTTACCGTACACCGACAGCACGCCGGTCAGCAGACCGAACAGCGTTCCGAGTATGAGGATACGCTTCCTTCCCGGACCGCTTTTCTTTGCCGGCGGAGAAGCCGGGTCGAGCACCTGAACAACCGGCATATCGCGTATTTCCTGGACTCTGATCATCTCATATTGTTTGCTCAGCTCAAGATATATAGTGGCATGCTTTTCGAGATCGCGAAGGTATCGTTCCTGCTGCATCATCAAGTCGGGTGAATCCAGGATACGCCGGTTCGCTTCGCGAAAATTTTTCAGCGCGTCTTCCGCGTCGCGAAGATCGAGCTGCACTTCTTCCAGCCGTTTTTCGATCCACTGGCGCTGTTGCGAAGCACGTGTTCTCCGCTTATTCAGTACGTATTCTCCCATATTATCCACAATCGCATTGGCAATATCCGCCGACAGATCAGGATCGGTGGTTTCCACTTCGAGGGTAATGATCCTGCTGTCCCGCGCAATCGATGTACTCAGGACTTCATCGCGGAGTATTTGTAAAGTTGTCTGATACTGCCGGCGCTCCGTATTACCGCCGATATCCCAGTATGCAATGAGATTTACCGGTTCATCGTATTTTCCTGTTTCATATTCCCTGTATATCACATCCCGCAGTATTGCCTCGCTCTTCATCAACTCGGGATAAAGCTCCGTCTCCGATACGGACGAGGCAGGGAATCCGGGCAATGACATAAGCGTAGACAACTGCGCGAACTGACCTAATCCTTTTTCTTCGGATTCGGGAAGCACGGTTACCGTGGCAGTGTACATATTCGGCAGCATCAATGCGTAACCGAGCGATACGAGCATGAAAACGATCGTTATCGCGGCGATGCGTTTTCTGTATGACCAGAGGGTTTCTATGATTGCATCTATTTTTACTTGATCTGAAGAATGCATATTATAAGTTGTATTCGTCTAATTGTTTATTTATATACTATAGACCCAAATGACTTGGAGACCGGGAGATTTGGGGACTGGGGGACCGGGTAACCGCAGGAGAGCGGTATGAGCCAAGTGACTTGGAGACTTGGGGACTGGGAGACCAAGTTTAAAGTACCCATTTATCCGGTTGGTTTCTCATGATTACAAATTTACTTAAAATATTATCGTAGATTTTATATAATTCATTCGCTTTGCTTTTTTTGATATATCCGCATCGGAGAGAAAATTCCAACCAAACTTGTGTCTCGGCTGCTTCTCCTTCACCGTCGACTATTTTAGATATAAAGGATTTTTCATATTTACGCTTTCGGAACGCCTCGCTGATCTGCGCACAAACAGACCGTGAGGATCTTCTGATCTGATCGGTAAGAGAATATTGCTCTTCTTTAGGAAATCCCTTCGTAAGTTCAAAGATCTCCATTGCCGCATCGAAAGCAATCTTATATATCTCAAGATCCCTATGAGAAGTAATCTTTTTCGTCTTCATGATTTAACCCCAATTTAATCTCTATTTCTTTTTATTATCAACTCCCCCAGTCCCCGAGTCTCCTAGTCTCCAAGTCCCCTAGTCTCCACTCCCCCAAGTCTCCCAGTCTCCAAGTCTGCTAATCTCCACGTCTCCACGTCCCCCAGTCGCCCAGTCTCCTATCTCCACGTCTCCACTCAATACCGAAGCACCGGCGCGGACCATCCGAAACGATTCCACCCTTCTTCGGAATCTGCCTCGAAAACTATGTTGATATCGATACCATCATATGCCGAAAGATCGACCCACTTGTTATCAAACCATTGTCCGTCCTCCGTCCGTTGCATCGGACTGAGCGATACGATAAACACCGTATCTCTCCGTGCCCAGACATCCGGATCGGGGTTCGGTTTGCTCAGCGGTTCGACCACAATGGCTCCGGTTGCTTTTCCCCACGCTTTCCCGTAGCCGAAATAAAGCCGGTTGCCTCTGCGGTCGGCGGGGAGATAATAGGATGCTGAGGATTTTCCCGGTCTCGCTTCCGTCACCAGAGCGTCCCGGATCTCGCCTGCGATCCACCATTCATATTCGACATAGACATGCCGGTCGGATGTACCCAGGTAATCGTGGGCATCGGGAGGAAATATTTTTGCCTCCGGGAAATGATGCATAAAATCGTAACTGTAGTCGTATTCCACATCAATAATACGCTCGCAGGAGAAAGAGAAAAGTATTATGAAAGTGAGGAATAATACTTTTGCTGTGTTGATGAATGTATGTTGCATAGAACCCTCTGTTATATTGAAATTTTTTGTGGATGTTTGATTGTTGTTAGGATGAATGTTTGTATATGGAAACTTATTAAGTAACCGTATTATAAAGTGACTGTAAATATTTTAGTAAATTATTACTTA
>SLQE01000240.1 GCA_007131635.1 Bacteroidota bacterium
AGGCGTGCCGATCGCTGCGTGGTGACTTCATAAAACAGATCGCTCTCGATAAATCTGCGCAGCGGCGAGTATCTCGTCTGGCTTCGAATAAGTATGGTCTCGTCGTCTGCGCTCCCTTCCTGCCGGAATGCTTCCGTTACATTTTTTGTACGGTAGGTAAAATCGATGCGGGACGATAATGAGTTCCAGTCACGCAGCCGCCACGTTGTTCGGCTGGTAAGAGAACGCGATTCGGGGATGTTTGCACCCTGCAGAAATTCAGAATCTTCGCGGAATTCAAACTCAGTCGCTACGCTCATACGCGCAATTTCATCGATCTCAAAGCGCGGAACAATACGAAAAAATGAAAAACTTCCCGCAAGCAGTGAATCAACCGACGTAGAGTGAATATCCCGGTCTTCATGCTCGAAGAACAGACCTGTTGATATTCGCTTTCGCTCACGCACATCGCGGTTATAAGACAGCCGTCCTCTCTGACGCAGCCAATCCCCCCGGCGAAACTGTGTGCGATCATCGCTGTGTATCGATTCTATGTAGTACCACAATGACGGAAGCGAACCACCATCGATATGCACCGTTCCATCGTACCGTTTTGACTGGAATATCTCCCCTCTTTCTATAGTACCATACGATGTACCGAATGAAATCCGGTCGGCGGGTTTATAAACGAACGATGCTTCGCGTATCATCTCGTCTCCGGTTAATGTATCGCTGAGATCCCACTGTCGGTTGAATTCGATTTCATTTATTCTGTCCATAGAAACAAACCGGTTGTTCACGTATCGCTGACGGAGATCGAGATCAAATGAACCGATAGCTCGGTTCATCAATGTGACATTATCCGGAGAGTAAGATACACCGAAGGTGTAGGCATTCCCGTCATTAAACTCATTACCTATGGAAGAAAAACGGTTTCCGTCGAAACTGCTGAATGCGTACTCACCGAAGACACGCAGATGATCTGCAACATTGTATTGCATTGCGGCAGTACCTATCTGATGAAGCTGGGGCATAGGCAAAAACTGGAGAGGGAGATAACTTCCCTGTCCGGGCCCCGCATACGTAAATTGTCCCGCTGCAACACGCCGGTAATCACCGTTCCCTTCGCCGACAAAAGAGAAGCCGATACTGTATACTGCCTCCGGAGCACCGGGGTCGAATTCAAAATAGACTACATCATTCCCGGCAATCGTCGTATCGCGCCTGATGTATTGTCCGTTCCCCCGGCCCGTTTCTTCATTAAAACCGACTTCCCGCACACTGGTTCTCGATGCTTCGAATCGGTCGGTTCCGCTGGCGCTTAAAATAGCAAGCTCTTCATCACCCAGTATAAAGTCGATCGGCGAATCCCGGTCGTCACTCTCGCGGTAATAACCGAAACTCAGCGACACCCGGTCGTCGAACAGGTTTTGTCTGCTTTGCGCCCCCAGAAAATTTCTGTTATACTGCCGGTCGGTATATTCAAAATCCACAACAATTCTGCTTGCCGATGTGATAAGTCGCTGTGCCGTGAACACGACTTCGCCGTTACCGTATTCGATGACGTAGTCGTTATTCTCACCCCGGATCATTTGCTGTCCGTCGATGTACACCCGTTCCGAACCCGGCACAATGATGATCGCGCGTTCATTATTTCGTCCCGTTAACCGGTATGGTCCCTGAACACCCTCCTGTCCGCGGAATTCCATCGTATGGTATTTTCCCCTCATACCTGCACCCGTAACCATGACCTCACCGTTACCATAGCCCGTACTGTAACGATATTCCCCTTTCGCTCCCTGCAGCCGGCGATTCAATCGTGAGAATTCAGTTCCGGTAACGTTCAGATCGAAATCTCCGAACGTCGCCTGATAGTCGTCGCTGAAAATTTGTATATATACCTTATCGAGCTCCCGTAATGTTTGCGTTGTCCCTTCGGGTTGTATCGGTGTGTTCTCATCGGTAAGCGTCGCAGCTATTTCAACCCTCTCCGAAAGGTTGCCGGATAACTGCATTCTGAATCCCGATTGCAGGGTAAGGTCACGGTTGGTACCAAGGCTTAGTCCCCTGATAAGACTTCCGCTTGTACGCAATTGGGATGTAAATATATCGTCGATCACAGATACGCGGCTGCGTCCGACGGTTCGGCCGGGCAGATCGTCAGGGAGCGTATCGCCGGTAAATTCGTAGAGCCGGTATGTATCGCTGAAAGTGAGCGGCAGGTACCTGTACGATATATGGAGTACACCGGGCAGCAGATCTTTCGCCTCAAAGGGCATATCGATAATCGTTATTTTACCGTAGCGATAATCAATGAGATAATGCGTACCCCGCTCCAGTCCGATTGTTTGATCGAGCGTTATTGTTTCGGTTCCGGAAAGGATAAATTTATTATCAAGGATTATGGTCGTATCGGGGCCGTACACGCGGTGATAGACCTCTTCGTAGATACCGGGTTCATCCTGAGTGAGAACAACCGATGAGAGAAACAGACTGATAATGAGTATACAATATGTGTAATTTTTACGATCAGAGCGCATTATTTTAGGACCGGTACATGAATCCGGAATACATATTTTCAGGTATAAAATCAGTAACCCGTAAAAATTACCATGCGCCTCCTTTGGCAGGTCATCGTACCGCTTTGGGCTCTCCCCTATTTCCCGGCGGTTTATCAAATCATGTATTATATCTTTATATTACTAAATCGTTAAACAAAATCAAAATTCTTTTTTACGCCAATCCAACTAACTTGGCAAAATTAGTGAACATCGGGTGTTTCGGAAATGCACGCCGGAGTTCGCGGAGGTTTACATCGAGCAAATTATCCTGCGGCTTAATGATCCGTCCGAAGTCTCCCCGCATAACAGCTTTAAAATCACGCAGGTTTTCTTTGAGATCCGCTGATAACTCAAAAACCGGGACCGGGAAATCGCTGCCGAACAATACGTACTCACCGGGTAATTCTGCTAAATCACGATGATAGACCTGTCTGAACGGCGTACAGCATGCCGATACATCGGTGTAGAACGCACCCTGTCCCGGACGGTTCTCAAGGAGCAAATCCTTCACCACCCTGAAATCCGAATGTTCCAGATACTTCCCTATCAACCCGTATGCAAAATACGGGAGACCTGCGTGGGCCAGAATGATATGCGCACCGTGTCGCACCGCATCGCGAAGATTCTTCAGTCTTTTATTTACATCGGGTGTCGACCATCTCTTTGAACGGGGGCGCAAACGATTCCGGAAAGATTCAAGCCAGGACCAGGAGAGGAAATCATACGTGGTCGTCGCGGGCTCGGTGGTCATAATGGCATACTCCGGACCGACATGAATGAGCACAGGCAGGGGTCTGCCGTCCGGACCGGCAGTTGCACATTCTTTCAAAGCCGCCAGCACACGCGGATCGGAGAGTTCAATGTGTTGTGCGGACGGCAGCCATTTCAGCAACACCGCACCCTGATCTACAACGGCTCTCAGTCTCCCACTAAAATCCGGATCATAAGGATGCACCGATGCACCGAGCAGTATCCTGTCGAAACCCGATGTCTCCCGAAGATCGATGACATACGCATTATCCACCCACATATGAGAGAGATCTTCACGACGCGTGCCGGAATCATCGAACACAGGGTCCAGAGCAAGACAAACTACCTTGTCGAGTCCGGATTCTTCAATCGTCTTAAGGGCAGCCTC
>SLQE01000464.1 GCA_007131635.1 Bacteroidota bacterium
ATTTTTTTCCTGAGTTGTTTATAGAGAAGCTCCCGGCCCCGGAAAATATGGGCTTTTACGGTACCGAGGGGCAAATCGAGGATATCAGCAATTTCATCGTAGTTTTTTTCCTCGAGATGCCGGAGCATAATAACATCGCGATATTTTTCCGGGAGTGATTCGATTGCCCGGATTACAAGCTGACTTCGCTGGTCGGTGATGATCTCCTTATCGGCTCTGTAAGTGGCATCCGGCAGTTCATAGCTGTATTCATCGCCTTCAGAACCGGCCTGTTGATCGATTGAAAAGGTTTGCAGTTTTTTCTTTCTCAGGTGATCGATACAGGTATTCGAAGCGATCTTATAAATCCAGGTCGAAAAAGCATAGGTATGATTGAAGGATTTCAGTGATGAGAAAGCTTTTACAAACGTCTCCTGGGTGAGATCGTGTACTTCGGTCCGGTCATTTATCATGCGGGATATTACGTGATAGATGGCAGGTTGGTACTTATCCATGAGCCGTTGGAAAGCTTTCTGATCGCCCTTCACTGCTGAGCGGATTAATTCGGAATCTTCCTTGCGTGAGGGAGATGGGGTTGCCGCGTCCTGATGGTTCGGTTTTTTGCTCTTTTTTGTTTTTTCTAAAGTCATGCATCGTAGAAATAGTATTGTAGGAAAGTACACAAATTTATGTAAATCTTCAACTTATCGAATTGATTAATTAGGTCAAAATATGTAATTTGTTTTACTATGTTTATTACATTCGAAGGTCTTGACGCATCCGGAAAATCCACTCAGGCGGAATTAACCAGAGCACGGTTTCTCGAGCACGGTAAAAAAGTGGTGTATATTCGCGAACCCGGGGGAACACATCTTGGAGAGAAAATCCGGGAAATTTTACTTGATATACAGAACAGCATCGATCCCGTAGCTGAAGTATTTCTATTTTCCGCGGCAAGAGCACAGCTCGTGCGTGAAGTTATACGTCCGGCACTTGCACGGCATGAAATTGTCATTTGTGACCGTTATGTGGATTCAACAACTACCTATCAGGGGTACGGGAGACAAATTCCCATGGATTCCATTCATGCCGTTAATCGTCTGGCAATCGCGGATGTGCTGCCGGATCTGACGTTCTTCATCGATATCCCGATCGATGAAATCGAACGGCGTCAGAAAACTGCCGGTAAAATTACCGATAGAATGGAGCGGTCCGGAAGGGATTTTTTTGAACGAACCCGGCAGGGATACATTGAACTTTCGGAGTCCTGTAATCGGTTAAAAGTAATACGGGGTGAGCGTACCCCCGATACGATATTTAGTGAAATATGGTCGATTATTGAGAAAGAAATACCTAGCTCGTCATCCGGATGAGAAAAATGACGGCAATACCCTATTGAGAGGAGAGAGATGAAGAATTACAGTTATACTTTTCGATTTTTGCGACGAAGTCTCATGACCGCGCCTTTGCTTGTTTTACTTTTAATTGTTTCAACACAGAGCTTTGCCGATGATGAGCGGTATATTAAAATTAACCGCTCTATTGAACTCTTCGGGCGGGTGTACCAGGAAATTATAAATAATTACGTCGATGAGATCGATCCGGAAAAATTTATGCGTGCGGGAATCGACGGCATGCTCGGTGCGCTCGATCCTTACACCGTGTATATCGATGAACGGGGAAGGGATGAAGTCGATTTACTGACAACCGGTCGATACGGAGGCGTCGGCATCACAATTGGAATGAGGAACGGTGCTCTCACTATTACTTCTGTGACAGAGGGGTATGCCGCACAGAAACAGGGATTGATGATCGGGGATCGCATTTTATCCGTCGGTGAATATGATGTCAGTACCATGTCTATGGGCGACGTGCGCTCAATGGTAAGAGGTGAACCCGGTACCAGCATTGATTTTGTTATAGAGAGAGAAGGAGAGACTGAGCCGCTCAGTTTTACACTGGTTCGGGAATCAATCCGCGTGCGTAATGTCACCTATGCCGGTTTTACCGAACCGGGTATAGTGTATCTTAAACTTGAACGGTTTTCACGCGGAACCGGCGGTGAGGCTCGTCAGATCCTCCGTGAATTACAACGGGAAGACCGGATCGATGGTGTTATTTTGGATTTACGAAACAATTCCGGGGGATTACTTGACGCTGCCGTTGAAGTGGCAAATATTTTTATACCGCGGGGAACGCTTATCGTCGCAACACGGGGCAGAACCTCCGATTCCGTCAGGCGATATGTTGCCTCGCAGGATGCACTGCTGTCTGAAGTTCCGCTTGTCGTTCTTATAAACGGAAATAGTGCCAGTGCCAGTGAGATAGTAGCCGGAGCAATACAGGATCTCGACCGGGGTGTTCTGATCGGTACCCGTTCATTCGGAAAAGGACTTGTACAAACCGTTGCACCCCTCAGAACAAACGAGCAGTTAAAGATTACGACTTCACGATATTATACGCCGAGCGGCCGGAGTATTCAAACAGCGGATTATCTGAGCGGTGCACCGAAAGGATTATTTGCAGTCGATTCCGATAGCTTATATACGGAGTATAAAACGACCGCCGGAAGATTGGTCTATGAAGGGAAAGGGATAGATCCTGATACCACCGTTACCCCTCCGGATGCAAGCCGGTATGTACATCAATTGAACAGGCAAGCATTGGTATTTCGCTTCGCGACGCGGCTGGTACATGCGGATGAATATGTAGAAAAGCAACCCGTCGTCGACGATTTGCTCCTTGATCGTTTCATGAATTTCATAAAAGAAAATAACTTCGAATATATAGATGCAGGTGAAGAGATACTTGAGAATCTCCGGAGAACTGCCGAAGAAGAGAACTATTCATCACAATTCTTCAAAGAGCTGGAAGGTCTTGAAAATTATATAAGAACGGACAAGAAGCAGGCTTTTACCAGGCATCGTGATGAAATTAAACGCGAGTTGATATCCGAAATAGCGACGCGTTACAACGGTGATCGGGGAAGGATCGAGACGGAACTGCACTATGATATGCAATACAGCACTGCGATGGACTATATAAAAAATAAACCGCTCTATCAGCTTCAACTCAGTGTAGTCGAATAATAATATCCAGGATGGACATCTCGATTCTTCTCATGCTTGTCGCCGTCGGTTGCCTTATGGGATTTACCGCGGGTTTTTTCGGGGTCGGCGGCGGCATTGTCCTTGTCCCGATGCTGCTGCTCATCTATACACAAACAGGCCTTGCACCGTCGATCAGCTCGCATGTCGCGTTCGGAACAAGTCTTTTCGTGTCCACCTTTACGTCCCTCTCAAGTTCATACCGGCATTTTAAAAATAAGAATATTGTGAAAGAGGCGATTCTCATTCTGGCGGTTGCCAGCATCATCACCGCACTGTTCGGGTCGTGGATCGCCGATCAGTTAAGCAGTCTCTCGTTACGTCGTATATTTTCACTTGTGATCTTCATTGCCGGTCTGCGACTGACACTTCAAAAGAATGAAAAAGTAAATGAACGCGTTGCGAATGTATCGAAGCCGGGCCTTATCGGGATCGGAACGTTTACCGGTTTTGTTTCATCGCTCGCGGGAGTGGGAGGAGGCGTGTTTTCAATCCCGATGATGTATCAGTTTCTGAATTTCCCGATAAAAAAAGCGATCGGCACGTCGAGTGCGGTTATCGTGTTCACGACGTTCTTCGCGTCGCTCGGGTA
>SLQE01000162.1 GCA_007131635.1 Bacteroidota bacterium
GTTCTGAATAACTCATCGAGATATGGTTGTTTTGCACGTGCTATTGCGCTAACGGAAGGATCTTTTCCAAGCCCATATCCGTCAATAATTATAAACAACATCTTTTTCATAATTATAGTCCGAATCTTTAATTACTAATTGAAAGCTTTACCTATTCGAACGTCTCGGTTTTCGCCGATCACGGTCTCCGCGATCTCCGCGATCTCTTCTTCTCTCTCTCCCATCTCCTTCTTCCTGGCTTCCCGGTTCTTCTCCGGTAATGACGGCCTTACGGCTGAGATTATAACGTCCTTCGCTGTCGATCTTCATAAGTTTGACTTCAAACTTATCTCCCAGTTTTGTAAAGTCACTTACTCTTTCCACACGATTTGTATCAAGTTGTGAGATATGAACCAGTCCCTCGGTACCCGGCAGAAATTCAACGAAAGCACCGAAATCCATAATACGTTTCACCGTTGCGTCGTATACTTTACCGACCTCAGGTTTTTCAGTCATTTTTTCTATGATTTCGCGAGCTTTATCTCCTGATTCTTTTGAGATCGCTGCAATGGTAACCGTCCCGTCCTGATCGATATTGATTTCAGTACCTGTTTCAGCTATAATATTACGGATAGTCTTCCCACCGGGTCCAATCACACCGCCTATAGCGTCCACTGGAATACGAAGCGTAATAAGACTGGGCGCATGTTGCGACACAGATGCGCGCGGTGCGTCAATTGTTCGATTCATGACCTCTAGTATATGCAATCTGCCGTCTTTTGCCTGTGAGAGAGCCTCGGCCATCACTTCAAATGAAATACCTTCAATTTTTATATCCATCTGAAAAGAAGTGATTCCGTCTGCCGTGCCGGCAACTTTAAAGTCCATATCACCAAGATGATCTTCATCACCAAGGATATCGCTCAGGACTGCGACGCGATCGTCCTCCTTGATTAAACCCATTGCAATACCGGCGACGGCTTTTTTAATCGGAACACCGCCGTCCATAAGAGCAAGTGAACCGGCACAGACAGTTGCCATCGAAGAGGATCCGTTCGATTCAAGAATATCGGAGACAATACGCACGGTATAGCTGAACTCCGAATCATCGGGTAGAACATATTCTAATGCACGCTCCGCAAGATTGCCGTGGCCGATTTCCCGGCGACCCGGACCCATCACACGTCCCACCTCACCGACGCTAAATGGCGGGAAATTATAATGTAACATAAATTTCTTCATTGACTCGGGAAGCAGCCCTTCGATAAGCTGTTGATCCATTTTTGTGCCCAGTGTTACCGTTGTCAAACTTTGTGTTTCCCCTCTTGTAAACAGCGAAGAGCCATGTGTACGCGGAAGCAATCCGACTTCACAGCTTACCGCACGAATATCACTTAACCCGCGTCCATCGAGACGTTTCCTCTCTGAGAGTATCATCTCCCGCATATCAGCTTTTTCGATAGAATGGATTATGTCTTTTATGGCCGATTCCTGTTCCGGATATTTCTCTGCGAGGGTTTCCAGAGTCTTTTGTTCGATTTCTGCACGCCTTTGTCCTCTTTCCTCTTTCGTGCCGGTCGCACGATTATTCGAACGTATTTGTTCTTCAATAAGCTCACGGACATCGTGTACCAGTTGTTCGTCTGGTTCGACTTTCAGGAACTCACGTTTGGTTTTTCCAATCTCACGGGCAAGTTCAATCTGCATCTCGTTAATTTGCTTTATTGCTTCGTGGGCAACCTTCAGAGCAGCCAGCATATCTTCTTCGTTAATCTCTTTCGATTCACCCTCGACCATCACGATGCTCTCACTTGTGCCGGCGGCAACAACATCGATATCAGATTCTTCCAGTTGTTTGTAGGTCGGATTGAGTATCCACTCTCCGTTGATTCTGCCGACACGCACCTCTGAAATTGGTCCGTTCCATGGCACGTCTGAAACCATAAGTGCTGCAGATGCACCGATACCGCCGAGCACATCGCTGTCATTTTCCTGATCGGATGAATACACCGATACCAGTATCTGGGTTTCATTCATATAACCATCGGGAAATAGCGGACGAATAGGGCGATCAATTAATCTCGAGGATAAAATTTCTTTTTCCGTCGGGCGTCCTTCACGCTTGAAAAACCCACCCGGGATTTTACCGGCAGCGGCTACTTTTTCCCGGTATTCTACCTGCAGCGGAAAAAAGCCTTGTCCCTCTTTTGCTTCCCTTGCCGAAACAACCGTAGCGAGAACCATCGTATCGCCGTATCGTATCATGACTGATCCGTCTGCCTGTTTTGCATATTTTCCGGTTGAGATGCTTAAGGTCCGACCATTTAATTGTATTTGTTTCTGGATTTCCATGTATTCTCCTGTTTAAATAAAGCTGTTCATTACTTGCGTATGTTAAGTTCGGATATAACTTTTCTATATCGATTGATATCTTTCTTCATCAGATAATTGAGCAACCGTCTGCGCTTACCTACCATTTTCAATAATCCGGTACGCGAGTGGTGATCTTTTTTGTTAACACTGAAATGTCCGGTAAGATCATTGATCCTTGCTGTCAGGATTGCGATTTGGACTTCGGGCAATCCGCTATTCGTTTCCGACTTACCGAATTTGTTAACAATTTCCGCTTTTTGTTCTTTGGTTAGTGACATAGTTACAAAGCTCCTCTTGTAGAGATTTTATATATTTAGTATTTAATTAAATATTTTCAGCTAATTCCAAACATTTGATCTTATCCTGTTGTAAAGCCCGCTTCAATTCTTCCGGTGAATTGAATTTACGTTCGTCCCTCAATTTTCTATGGAATAAAACCTCAATTTCAGAATCATACAATTCTCCGACCTTCTGAAGCAAATGAACTTCAACTACTATTTGATTACCATTTTTAAAGGTCGGTCTTGTACCGATATTCATCATACCCGGTATTTTTTTCCCGTCTATTATTCCGCTAACAAAGTAGACACCTTTACCGGGTATCAGTTTTTTAGTATGCATCGGAACTATGTTAGCTGTAGGAAATCCCAGCGTCGATCCCCGTCTGTCTCCGCGGACCACTTTTCCTTTTAAAGAATATGTCCAGCCAAGATATTCTGCCGCCTGTTCCACATGACCGTTTTTCAGAAGACGTCGGATTTTTGTAGAGCTTACAACCTCATTACCGACATAGTACGGCGGAACAGTATGAACGCTAAATCTAAATTCGTTACCGAGGTCTACAACATCCTTTATGCCGGATTGCCGATCCCGACCAAACATATGATCATAACCGACCACGATCTCTTTGGCTCCCATACCGTCGACTACATACTGTTTATAAAAATCTCTTGATGATAAACGCGAAAATTCGAATGTGAACGGTATTATAAATAATACATCGATATCCATTCGATTCAGTATCGTAATTCTTTCATCTATCGTTGTTAAGAGTTCGACGCTGCCTTTGGATGATTTTACGATTTCCTTCGGATGCGGGTCAAACGTAATAACCACGCTTCGCATCTCAAGCAACCGCGCCCTGTTACTTACCTCCTGAATAATTTTCTGATGCGCACGATGAATACCGTCGTAACTGCCTATTGTACAGACCGAATCTACCCGTGGTGCAATTTCTTTGAGTTCCCGCGCCTTTATCACACGTAGTTCCTTTGTAAACGATTCCGTAATTCGTTCAATTGATCCACGGTAACCGCATCTTTGACAGAATAAGGTCCGATGGCGGTACGTCGTAATTCCGTCAGGTGTCCGCCGGTTTTTAACAAGGTACCTAAATCGTGCGCAATAGACCGGATATACGTTCCTTTTGAACACCGTATCCGGAATGCTACCCAAGGTATATCACTATCGATAATTTCAAATTCGTGTATCGTCACGCTGCGCGGTTCCCGATCTATTTCTATTCCTTTACGCGCGAGTTTATAAAGTGGTTTCCCGTGTTTCTTTAATGCCGAATACATCGGTGGAATCTGATCAATGACTCCGGTCATTGATGAAACCGCATCCTCGATCATCGATCTTGTGATGTCGGAGAACGGCTTCCTTTCGATAACTTCCGTATCGGCATCGTAACTCGCTGTCGACTCACCGAGCTTAATTTTGCCGGTATATGTTTTATCCAGATCGACGAATATTTTAATTTCTTTTGTTTTTACTGCCGTACTAATAATTAATAAACCGGTTGCCATCGGGTCCAGTGTCCCGGTATGGCCGACTTTTTTTATTTTAAAGCTCTTTTTAAGCTTATTCACGACATCGAATGAAGTCCAACCTTCCGGTTTATCGATAAGGATTGTTGCTCCCTGACGCATACTGTCCAGCATGGCAGATTCACCTTGATCGAAGCATTGTTCGATGTCACGGCTCGTTAGTATGTCAACCCGATGTTCATTTTTCATTTTCCCGGATCTTCTTAAATATCTTTTCGAGCGAATCGACCTTGTCGAGAGTATTATCAAGATAGAAATGAACTTCGGGAGTAAACTTTAACCGGATGCGTGATCCGAGTATATGACGAATTTCCCCCTTTCGCCGCATCAATTCATTGATCGCTTCTTCCTTTTTTTCGTCGGAATCAAAAATACTAAGATACACTTTTGCAATTTTTAAATCCGGCGACATATTTACTGCGGTGACGGTTAAAAATGCGTTAACATTCCGATCAATCTCACGGAGCAGGATTTTACTCAATTCTTCTTTGATGAGCGAGGAAACCTTTTCTGTTCTAATCGACATAGATTACTGCAGTGTCCGTTTTTGTTCAACAAACTTGAAAGCTTCGATACTGTCACCGACTTTAATATCATTATATCCTGCGATACCCACACCACATTCGTAACCACTATCAACCTCCCGTACGTCATCTTTGAATCGTTTTAACGATGAGAGAGTCCCTTCATAGATAACAATACCGTCTCTGATCAAGCGCACCTTTGCATTCCTGGTCATTTTACCCTCCTGTACATAACAACCCGCAACCGTTCCGATCTTCGGTACCTTGAATGTCTCCCGAACTTCCACAACACCCAGTATTTCTTCTTTAATTTCAGGTGCGAGTAATCCTTCAAGTGCGCTTTTCACTTCATTGATTGCGTCGTAGATAACGCTGTATAATCGTATCTCAACATTTTCGGTTTCTGCCAATTTACGGGTGCTGGTGAGCGGTCGTACGTGGAAACCGACGATAATTGCCTGAGATGCGGCAGCAAGCAGGACGTCGGCATCGTTTATTGCACCGACGCCTTTATGTATCACATTAATTTTAACTTCATCATTCGATAATTTGACCAGTGATTCAGAGAGCGCTTCGACCGATCCGTCGACATCCCCCTTGACGATGATAGAAAGCTCTTTTACCTCACCGGTTAGAATGCTCTTCGATATATCATCCAGCGTGACGTGACGTATCTGTCTCAGGTCTTGTTCACGCTTCAGTTGTTGCCTTTTCAAAGCTATTTCACGGGCCTGACCTTCGGTTTCGAGCACGATGAAACGATCGCCAACCTTTGGCATGCCGTCAAATCCGGTTAGCTGAATCGGTCTGCTCGGCGGCGCCGAATCAATCCGGTTGTCGCGCTCATCATACATCGCGCGAACACGACCGCTGTGGATACCTGAAATAAACGGATCACCTACCCGCAGCGTGCCCGATTGTACCAGCACAGTTGCAACGATACCCTTTCCTCTATCCAACTCAGCTTCGATAACAACTCCCTGAGACCTTTTTTGGGAATCAGCTTTGAGGTCAAGTACTTCGGCTTCGAGTATAATTTTCTCAAGTAACTGGTCAATATTCAATCCTTGTTTTGCGGATATTTCAACAGACTGATATTTTCCGCCCCACTCTTCGACAAGAACATTCCGTTCGGATAATTGCTGGCGAACCTTGTCGGTATTGGAATTCGGCTTATCTATCTTGTTGATCGCGACGATTATCGGTACTCCGGCAGCCTGTGCGTGGTTGATAGCTTCTATTGTCTGCGGCATCACATTATCGTCTGCCGCGACAACCAGTACAACAATATCGGTTAGCTGTGCGCCCCGGGCACGCATCGCGGTAAATGCCTCGTGGCCGGGTGTGTCGAGGAACGTAATGGTTTTGCCCGTGTCGAGCATAACTTCATATGCGCCGATATGCTGAGTGATACCGCCGGATTCACCCGCAACGACATTGGTTTTTCTGATAAAATCGAGAAGCGTTGTTTTACCGTGGTCGACGTGTCCCATGATCGTGACTATGGGAGCGCGTGGTTCCAGGTGTTCAGGATTGTCCTCTTCTGTTTCGACAACATCCTCGGCAAATTCTTCCTGGAAAACAACTTCGAATCCGTACTCATCGGCAAGAACCGTAATAAGATCTGCTTCAAGCCGGCGATTTATTGATACCATCATACCGAGTTCGATGCATTTCTGTATCAGTTCATTGGTCGGAACATTCATGAGGTTTGCAAGTTCACCGACGGTAATGTATTCAATAACCTGCAGTGATGATTTATCGAGCTCTTTTTGTTCGGCTTTCCGCATTTCTTCCTCTATTCGCTCTCGTTTCCGTTTTTTACGTGCCATTGCACGTAAACTCGGTCCGGAATCATCCATTGCAGCTAATGTTTTACGGATAGCTTCCTGTACCTCTTCCTCATCTACATTGCGGGCCCGAAGTTTCTTTTTCTTCTTTTTCTTAACGCTCGGTTCCTCTACCTCAGCATCATTGAGTTGTTTCGATACAGACGTTGTTGTTCTGGCTTCTTCCCGCACTTTCTTTTTTCGTTTTTTCCGTTTCTTTTTGGGTTTTTCAGATTCATCTGCCTGTGTTTCCGGCTTCTCTTCGACCTTCGGTTTTGTTAAGCCTTCAAGGTCTACCTTACCCTTAATTGTTAAGCCCGGTAATGGTTTTCTTCCTCTACGTTCTTTTTCCGTTACTTGTTCTTCATCATCTTTCCTGGCGGCGGGTTTCTTTTCCTCAACTTCGACTTCCGGTTCGGTGGGTTCATCCTCTGTTACTTCGGGTTTTTCCTCATCCTTTTTCTCCTCCGGGAGTTCTGTTACAACCTTTTCCGGTGTTTCATCTTCTTTCTGAGGTAAGACTAATTCAATTTGTTTTTCCGGCTTCTCTTCCTTACCGTCGACAGGTTCTTCCGGGGGAACGGTTGAGACATCTTCCGGTTTCTTATCATCTTTTTTAATTTCTTTCTCAACTTCAAGTTTTGCTTCTTTTTCCGCATCCCGACGTCTCTGCTGAGTCTTACGAAGCTCCGACACTTTCTTCTGATGACGCTCGGCACTATCCCGATCTTTCTTGTAATGAATCATAATTTCGTCTACCATCTCCGGTTCTACGGCAGACATATGACTTTTGGCCGGAACTCCGCGTTTCTCAAGGAAGTCAAGGATTACCTGACTACTCAAATTGAGTTCTTTTGCAATTTTATATACTTTTTGTTTTTTCGTTGTCGTAGTGGACATTAAAAATAACCGCCTTTTATTCTAGAGTTTTCACGTTCCGTTCTTGTGCGCTAGCGTGGTCTATATCCTGCCGGGGTTCATTCTCCCGCTGTGCCTCCTCTGTTTTTTCCGATTCCTGTTTTTCTCCTAAATCTTTTTTATTTTGTGCCTTATCTTCTTTTTCTTCTACCTCGTCCTGCTGTTCGTCCCTCTCATCAACCTCATCAGACACGTCCTTTTTATCAGGTGTATCTGACTCTGTTGTATCTTTATTAGTATTTTCTTCAGGTTCGGCCTCGGCTTCTTCCTCCTCGGCCTCTTCGAGTCCCTCCCGCAGCATTTCAACAATTCGTTTAAGGGTATCCGGCGCGAGATCGTCGAATTCAATCTTTTTATCATCATATGCTTCGATAATTTCGAGTGCAGAGGAGAATCCGGCTTCGGCAAATAACGTGTATGCACCGGGTTGTATATCTTCGAGTTCTTCCTGAAACTCGCTGAGGTCGATATCGTACATACCGCCTACTTTTTTAACCTTGATTTCAAAGCGGGTTAATTTTGATGCAAGTCGAATATTCTGTCCGTTTTTTCCGATGAGCATAGGGATCTGATCGATATCGACATACACGTTCGCTATATTATTTGCTTTATCGATTTTTATATCTTTTAATTTTGCGGGTGACAACGCTCTCGTAATAAAAACGAGGGGATCGCTGCTGAAATTAATGACGTCGATATTTTCATTGTTCAGTTCACGAACAATCGAGTGAATTCGCGTTCCCTTCATACCGACACAAGCTCCGACGGCATCCACGCGGTCGTCATGCGATTCGACGGCAACTTTAGCACGTTCTCCGGGTTCGCGCACAATGCCTTTGATTTCGATAACGCCGCCGTACGCTTCCGGAATTTCCGGTATCTCCAGTTCGAAAAGCCGATGCAAGAAAAGCGGTGATGCCCGCGATATAATAATCTGCGGGTTTCCCGTAGCCGTGCGCCGCACTTCGGTAATAATCGCACGAATCGTATCGCCTTTTTTATATCTTTCTTTTGGTATCTGCTCGCTTTTTGGCATTATCAATTCTTTTTTATTATGAATTACCAGAATCTCGTGACGGCGTGTCTGATATATATCGCCGACAACAATTTCCCCCACCATTTTACTGTATTCGCTAAACGTAATTTCCTTTTCAATTTCCTTTATTCGCTGGTTAAGACTTTGTTTTGCGCTTACAACTAAACGCCGGTCGAATTTATCTAATTCAATCAACTCGACATATTCCTCACCAACCTCGAGAGGTTCATCGGTTTTTTTTCGAACTGTTTTAATATCTATTTGAGTATTCGGGTCTTCGACCTTTTCAACAATTTCACGTTCGAGGTAAATCTCAATATGCCCTTTCTCCATATTGACAATGACTTCAAATTGTGCATCGGGTCCAAATTTCTTCCGCACCATCATCGAGAAAATATCCTCGATTATACCGGCAAGGATATCCTTGTCGATACCTTTTTCACGAACCATCTGCGAAAACGAATCAGTAATATCGTAATTCATTCTATTCCTCCGATTGTATCGGTATACATATTATCCCCGTATTACCAGGGAAGTTTAATAAAGGCCTTTTGTATTGTATTGTATTCAAAATCTTTTTTTGTCGAATCATTTAGTTGTAACGTAAAAACCGTTTCATCGGCTTCTGTCAAAGTCCCTACAATTTTCTGCGTCTTTTCATCGACGGTTACATGTACTTCAAGTTCTCTTCCGAGGTTTTTCTTGTACTGTCGGGTGATCTTTAACGGCCGGTCGAGACCGGGTGAAGAAACACTCACCCTGTACGTTCCGGATATTATAGCATCCTCCGCTAATTGATAGTTTAACTCTTTATTAACATCAGTAATCGTTTTTGCATCAACTCCTTTATCGGTGTCGATAAATATCTCGATAATTTTGGTATTACGTTCTCCCCGAGCTATAATCTCCACGAGAAACGCATCGTATCTTTCGAGAACCGGTTCGAGCAATTCTCTCAAAGACTGCTCAATCTGCTTATTCATAACAGCCACCCGCCATAATATGCCAAAAAAAATAGCCCATCGGGTGGGCTATTTACAGAAGTCTTTAAAGATATTAAAATAATCCATAGAAATCAATAGGTTACGATTCTCAATCCGGCTACACTCTCGATCCGGGGAGTTTCAGTAATTTTACCTCTCCTTCAGATGCTCACCCTCGTAATTCCGAACTAACAGGCGAAAGGAGTCTGGAACCCTCATCGGTAATCCGGTTTTCTTCTGGAGCCAGACATGGACTGCCCGGTTTTTAGCTATGAATGCATTAGTGGATGCGTTGAGAAGTAATCCCTCAAAAATAAAGCTTGAATTGCCAATTTCCGGAATTCTGGTATAAACATCTATTTCCATATCGAAATAAGCCGGCGATAGATAATCGATTTCATTTCGTGAGAGGACAACGCGGTGGGACGAATTGATTTTGTTGAGATCCAGATCAGCACCGATCGACTTCAGATACTCAACCCTTCCGATCTCACAATAGAGCAAATATACGGTATTATGCACAATTCCCTGCCAATCCACTTCGTAAGTGCGGACCCGCAGGGATGTTTTACAATGAAAATGTTCAAGTTCCATAGTTACTGTTTTAAAACGTTTCTGACAATCTCTGCTGCCGATTGAACTTCTTCCAGCGTTACGTCGAGATGAGTTACCGCCCTTATTTTACCGATCCCGATCGGAGTCAGTAGTACCCCATTATTCTTTAGAATATCGAGTAATTTTGAGACAGAATCTGATGTGCGGTTACTTATATCAACGATGCACATATTGGTAGCCAGAGTACGAGGGAGAAAATCCAGTCCCTCTATATCCATAAGGATTTCCCTGAATACCCGGGCTTTTTTATGATCTTCCGACATCCTTTCGATGTTGTTACGCACGGCAAACAATGCGGCAGCCGCGATAAGTCCGATCTGCCTCATGCCGCCCCCGAATATTTTCCGGTACCGTCGCGCCCGGGTAATAACTCCACGATCACCCACTACCATCGATCCAATGGGTGCACCTAAACCTTTGGAAAAACAAACGGATATCGTATCAAATAGCGATCCATATTCTGCGAACGACACCCCCGATGCCACGGATGCATTCCAAATCCGCGCACCGTCGAGGTGAACACGAAGCCCGTGATTGCGGGCATTCTGACATATATCTTTCATGTGCTCGAAAGGATAAACCGCGCCGCCATGGCGGTTATGAGTGTTCTCCAGACATAGCAGCGAAGATCTCGGCATATGGTAATCGTCAGGACGAATTGCTTTGTCAAGTTTTTCCGGTGAAAGAACTCCGTTATCGCTTTCAAGTGTATGAAGTTGCACGTTTGATAGCATCGACGGGGCAGCGGCTTCATAATGGAATATATGCGATTCGGCTTCAACTATTACCTCATCACCCGGATCCGTCAGCGTTTTAATTGCGAGCTGGTTGCCCATAACGCCGCTGGGTACGAATAAACCCGCCTCTTTTCCGAATAATCGGGCAACTTCTTCCTGGAGTGTATTTACCGTCGGATCTTCTCCGAAAACATCATCACCCACCTCAGCTTCACATATCGCTTCAAGCATTGCAGGCGAAGGCCTCGTTACTGTGTCGCTTCTCAGATCAATCATTTGTATCTTCTTCTTTCCTATATTTATCCTGAAATGCAAATATACGTTTCCTCATCCGTTCACCGATTGATGCCACAACCGGGAGCACACCCAGAAGAAGGCAGATTTTGGAAAATGCATCTCCATAGCGTGCATAAAAAGTCATATGGCCGTAGACCGGGATTTCATAAATGGTCTGGGTCCGGGTAAATAATTCTGTTTCGTATAGAATTCGGCCATACGGATCGAGGAATGCGGAGATACCGCCGTTTGCTGATCGCGCAATTGCTCTGCGGTTTTCAATGGCTCGAAAAACCGACATCTGCAGGTGTTGCCTCGGCCCGGGGGTTCTTCCCCACCAGCTGTCGTTTGTTATGACCACCAAAAATTCAGCACCTTTGTTTGTAAATTGCCTAACAAATCCGGGATAAGCAGATTCATAGCAAATAACAGTTCCAAATTGCCGGATTCTTCCTTCATTGTCATAGAAAGAAAAAATTGTTGTATCCCGGCCGACATCCCACCCTCCGACACCAATCGTTCTGCGGATCTTTACCGCAAATTCAAATACATCGCCAAAGGGGATTTTTTCTACAAACGGGACCAGTACGATTTTCCCGTAAAAATCATATTCCTCGACATCAGGATGGAGAAGAACAGCTGCATTGAACGACTGATACCGGTCCCCTGTTTCGGGAATTATTTTAGCAGACCTCGGGGCATCTTCGGGATCGTCATAAAAAATCGTGTATGGTAATCCAAGAAGTATCGGGATATTATGTTCATCGACAAAATTCTGGATCATAGTACGGTATATGCGATTATGCGGCCACATCAACGAGAAAGTCACGGCATTCTCAGGCCATACGATTATATCCGGAGCATCCGGGAGCAGCTGAGCAGACTGACCGAGAAGCTGATCGGTCAATAGGCGGCGGTTAATATCCCATTTTTCAAACGGATCGCTATCCGGTTGAACAACCCCTACCCTGACCGAGTCCCGATATGCCGGTTCAGTGGACAACACGACAGATCCGTATATAAACGGAATAAAATGAATAAAAACGATCAATAATGCGGTAACGAGAGCGGGCACGGAAGTGGGTTTCCATCTTTTTGAAGAGATATTCATAACGAGATAAAAAGCAATCGCATTTATACAGATTATCCAGAAAGAGAGTCCGTACACGCCGGTAAACGAAATAAATTGAGAGCGCACAATATCGTAACTCTGTGTATTTCCAAGGGTTTGCCAGGGAAACGCGAGATCACCGATACTATGAATATACTCAAATCCTACCCAGATAAAAGGTAAAGAAACAAGTGCATATACTAATCCGAATGTTCGCCGGATTAATAGATAACCCAGCACAGGAACAAAGAAAAAGAACGGATGAGCCAGTATCAGCAAAGCTCCTCCGAACATCTGCATTGTGTGCCGTCCGTGGACAAATCCGCCCATCCAATACACGGAAATGAGTTGAAGGATCAAAAATGCAACATATGTATATCGCAGTGCCCGGGCGTAGCCGTCGGTAAATTCAAATAGTAGCAACAGCGGAACCAACGCAAAACATGCAACAACGCCTAGCGGAAATGGCGGGAAAGAGATCCCCAATCCGATACCGGTAAGCAAGGATAAGAACAAAAATAATCGCATTTGTCGTTTACCGTCAGTTAGAGATATTTTCTCCGGTGGCTTCATTTTCTTCATCTGTTTTTTCTTCGACTATTTCAATCTGTTTATTCCGTTTAAAAAATCTTGTATATAACCAATCGGAACTTAGCATAATGGCAATTATTGCGTAACCGCACACAATTCCGACTAAAAATCCTGCCATAACATCCGACGGGAAATGAACTCCAATGTAAATACGTGAAAAACCGATTAATACTGCAAAACTTATAAACCACCACTTCAACCGCGGGTAGTAAAACGCTAAAAAGGTCGCGACTGAGGCGTTGTTTGCCGCATGTGATGAAGGGAACGACCTTCCGCCTCCGCACCCGACAAGTAATCTGACATTTTCAACATTAAATATATCGTTGACGAAATGACAGGGACGGGATCTGTAAAAAATTGATTTCAATACCGAACTGTTAAACTGATCGGTAAGCGCCACCACAAGTATCAGTCCGAACGCCACGATACGTCCTGTTTTACCTCCCCAGATTATGAGAGCAAGCAGTATAAGTCCAACGATGACAAAAGATATTGTATGTTTATTCAAGTCCGTTATGAAGGGCATGAGTATATCAAAAACAGGGTTCGCCACCGTCCGGTTAAAAAACGAAAACAGCAGTCGATCAATATATATAAAAAATTCAATCAAATTATATCTACATTATTCTGGTTTCAAAGATTGGAGTGTAGCAATGGCGATTGCCGCAGCTCCCTCCGATCTTCCTAATGCTCCAAGCGTTTCGTTCGTTGTTGCTTTAATATTTACCTGTGAAGATTCAATATGCAGCACTTCGGATAATGTTTCACACATCAGTTTTGTATAGTTCGAAATTTTCGGCTTTTCCATAATGAGCGTGGCATCTATGTTAGCGATTTTGTAGGATTGCCGGGTCAACATCGGTCGTATTTTTTCGAGCAAGACTATACTTCGGATATCCTTCCATTTCGGATCGGTATTGGGAAAATGCTGACCGATATCGCCAAGCGCCGCCGCACCGAGCAACGCATCCGCGATCGCGTGTATTAAAACGTCGGCATCGCTATGCCCTTCCAATCCAAAGTCGGAGGGAATTCTTACACCTCCGAGCCAGAGGTCCCGTTTTTCTACAAAACGGTGTATATCATATCCGATTCCTGAGCGAATTATCATATCTGTCCTCAATATAATGAAAATTCTTTGTAATTCTTAGGTTCAAGCCACTCGACTCGCATATCGGCGATATGTGCGAATCTGGGACCAATTTTTATTTCTCCCAGATAACCGGATACGGCAGATTTGTCACCTTCGGCATCAATTTCAACGTTCCCATTCGGCAAATTTTTTGCATATCCGGTTATGTTATAGCGATCGGCAAGGCGGGATGCAAAATATCTGAAGCCCACACCCTGTACTATACCGCTTACAATTGCTTTTGCTCGGACCATAGTGAAAATCCCCATTTATCCAATAGATCGGACAGTTCCGATACGAGTATTCCGAAAATAATGATTGCACCTCCGATTACTCCCCGCAGCCCTAACAGCTCGTGCAGAACGAAGAATGCCAACAATGCGGCGAATACAGGTTCAAGCGTAAAAATAATAGCCGCGCGGGTCGGTGTCGTGTATCTCTGATATTCAGTATGTAAATATGTATTTATCACTGTTGCAAGAATTGCAGTATAAGCCAGCGCAAACAATAAATTACCGGTTACGGAGAATTGAATAGTTTCGAATCCCGCCGCAAAAAGAAAACTCAAGACCATCACTGTACAAATTTGCAAATACACTAGATGTATTATGGAATACTTTTTCGAAAATACATCGATATAAACAATATATAACGCAAAAAAGAATGCACAAACAAGGGTTAACCCATCACCGATATTAAAAGATGCTCCGGCCGGTGATGTAAGAAAATAAAGGCCAATAACAACCAGAATAACACCGATAACATTACCCGGACGCGGTGCCCGTCTTTCGATGAACATCTGGAGAATCGGTGTGAATACTACCGCTAAGCCCGTTATAAATCCTGATTTTGACGCCGTGGTATATTGCAAACCGAGAGTTTGTGTGGAAAATCCAAGAAACATTATTGTTCCGAGAATTATTCCGGCTCTGATGACCGGTGCCGTAAATCCTTTTAATTTTGTTATAATAAAAGGAGTTACCATAATAGTTGCAATGAAAAAACGCGTACCGACAAAAAACAACGGAGATGTATCTTCAAGGGCACCTTTGATTACCACAAACGTTCCGCCCCATATAAGTGTTATAATTACAAGGACGGCTTCTGCCCGACGGCGCTGAGTATTGTCTTTCAATTTGGGATTTAAATAAATAATGATGCTGTAAATTAAGTAGTAATATACAAAATTATTATATAATGCTAAATGTTTGTAAAATATGATTGACAATCAATATTATATTCTTTATTTTTTCTAAATTATCAATAATTTCGTATTTTGTATAAGAGAAACGAATTGACCGATGAGTGCAAGACCAAAAAAAGACGATTTGAACGAGAGGGACCGGGTAGTTCTGCGCCATGTTGTACAGAATTTTATTTTGACTGCAAATCCGGTCGGTTCACGTTTCCTTGCAAAAAATTGCGGCTTGAATTTGTCCCCGGCTACAATCCGTAATCTTATGGCGGATCTTGAGGAACGCGGCTATCTTATTCATCCGCATACCTCTGCCGGCAGAGTTCCGACAGATAAAGGGTATCGGGTCTACGTCGATATGCTTATGAATATCGAGCATTTAACGTCAAAGGAAGTGGAAAAAATTGAACGTAAACTCGATAATGTCGAAGACCGCGAAGTCTTGCTTGCTCAGGCATCCGATTTGTTGGGTAACATTTCAAGTCAGTTAAGTATAGTTACAAACCCGCAGCTCGCAACCGGCAAGTTTGACCGTCTCGAGATCATATCGATCTCGAGCAACCGCATTATGATCATTATAACGATACAGGGCGGCATTATCAAAACACTGGTGATGGAGATCCGATCCGTCGTGAGTCGCGATAAACTGGATACAATTGCACAGATACTGAACGAACGGCTGCACGGTTTGCCGTTACGGGAGATTCGCCAAACGTTCTCGGACCGGGTCAGAGATGTTCAAAACGAGGACACAGGTCTTATCCGCTTGTTTGTTGAATCGGTCGATGAATTATTCACCGATATCAGGGAACGGGACCGGTTTTATTTAAGCGGTACCAGTGATATATTAAAAAATCCGGAATTTAATTCACCGGAAAAAATCAGAAGTGTTATTGAATTGATTGATGATAAAGAGATAATCATTCATGTCCTTGAAAGTCAGAGCGAGAAAGCAAGGGACATCGCGATATCGATTGGAAATGAAAATCCCGAAAAACGTATGAAAAATTACAGTGTCATAACGACACGCTATGTGATAGGTGATATCTATGGCACGGTTAGTGTCATTGGTCCCAAAAGGATGAATTATTCCAGAATTATTCCATTGGTTGATCATATTGCAAAAACGATTACACAACGAGCATCATAAAATTATTGTCATGGAGGTAGTAGAAATAGTATATGAGTGAGAAGAATAAAAATCATGGAGCAGACGATCGCAAACAAAACCAAATTATTGAAGACACAAACGCAGATGAGGTTCAATCCTCTCAACAAGATGAAATCGATGACAGTATAACGGAGGAAAAAATACAGGAACTACAGGAAAGAATAGCACAGCTTGAAAAAGAACGGGATGATTTAAAGGATAGATTCCTTCGGAAAGCTGCTGAATTTGAAAATTACAAACGTCGCACCGAGCAGGAACTCAGTGCATTTTCAAAATACGCCCATGAACAGTTTATCGTCGATTTACTCCCTATCCTTGATGATTTCGAACGATCTCTTCAGATCAGTAAAGAACGACGTGAATTCGGTCCCTTTTACAAAGGCGTTGAACTCATATATAAAAAATTTTACAACCTGCTCGAATCAAAGGGCGTAAAACCCATAGAAGCCGAGGGGAAACCATTTGACGTTGAACTGCATAACGCACTAATGCAGGTACCGAAAGATAATGTTAAACCGAATACCGTGATCGAAGAGGTCGAAAAAGGATATATATACAATGATAAGATCGTTCGTTATGCAAAGGTCATTGTTGCAAAAGAGCAGGATGACGATAACCCACAGGATGAGACAAACGGGGAAAGATTGAATAAGAGGGAGAACTCGTAATGCAGAAGAGGGATTATTATGAAATCCTTGGAGTCTCACGGACTGCATCACAGGATGAAATAAAGAAATCATACAGAAAACTGGCACTACAGTATCATCCGGATAAAAACCCGAATAATCCCGATGCAGAGAAAAAATTTAAAGAATGTGCCGAGGCATATGAAGTGTTACGCGATGCGGATAAACGGGCACGGTACGATCGCTTCGGCCATGAAGGTATGCGATCAAGCGACTTCGGCGGATTCCGGGATGTGGATGATATCTTTAGCGCATTCGGAGATATTTTCGGAGGCGGCTTTGGCGGTTCAATATTTGAAGAAGTATTCACCGGTGGCCGGAGCAGAAGCGGCAGAGCCAGATCATACACCGGAACCGCAGGCAGCGATCTGAAAATAAAACTAAAATTATCGCTCGAAGAAGTTGCCAAGGGTGCAAAGAAAAACTTAAAAATTAAAAAACATGTCAGTTGTAGTACCTGCTCGGGCACAGGTGCCGGCAGCAGCGACGGATACAGACGGTGTGAATATTGTAACGGTAGCGGTGAAATTCGACAGGTCTCCCGTTCCGTCTTCGGTCAGTTTGTGAATATTACCCCCTGCTCAAATTGCGGAGGCAGCGGAAAAATCCTGTCAATACCGTGTAAATCCTGTGACGGTGAAGGGCGAAAGCAGAGTAATGAAACGATAGAAGTAACCATCCCGGCAGGAGTATCCGAAGGACAGTATCTTACACTCCGTAACCAGGGTAATGCTGGGCGTCGTGACGGTCCTGCGGGAGATCTCATTGTCGTAATCGAGGAAGAACACCACGATAGTTTTATCCGAAAGGGCGATGATATAATTTACGATCTGCTCGTAAGTTATCCGGTTGCCGTCATGGGAGGAGATGTTGAAGTTCCAACCTTAAACGGCCGGGTACGAATGAAAATCGATCCCGGCACACCATCCGGTCGTATCCTCCGGATGAGGGGAAAAGGAATTCAGCATCTGAACGGAGGCGGTTCAGGTGATCAACTGGTAAGGATCAATGTGTGGGTACCGAAGAAAGTCACGGCAAAGGAGAAAGAGCTTATTCGGGAACTGGAGAAATACCAAAATATTCATCCAAAAGAATCAGATCAATCCGAAAATAAAAGTTTCTTTGAAAAAATTAAAGATGTTTTTAATTAAATGCGATGAGTATCATCAGAAATATCACCCGTCTGCTCTCGTTTACTGAAAACGAGAAAAGAATTTTAATATTGCTTGCAGTCGGGTTTATGGTGGGGATCGGCATTGCGGCATACCAGGGATTTCGTGCAGAACTGACGGTGGAAGATTTCAGCGAGCAATACCGTGAACAGGACTCAATCTTTGTTGAGCGATCAGGTCCGGTACCGGACGATGAGCCGGATGCTGCTCCCCCATTGATTTTGCTCACACCAAACAGTATTAATGTAAATACAGCAACAAAAAGTGAATTAACGTTACTGCCGGGTATCGGAGATGCGTACGCGGAGCGAATTATTCTTTATCGTGAAGATTACGGACCGTTCACATCACCAGAAGAGTTGTTGAATATAAGCGGTATCGGGGCGCGCCGGTTGGAACAAATTAAACCTTATATCACATTCTAATCAACTCTAACTTTGACCAGGAGGAATATTTCATGGCAGTTCATAAAAAAGCACGCGGTTCTGTTTTACTGAAAATCATAATCGTTATATTGTTGGCTGTACTCATCTATACCTTGTGGGAGCCATTTGAAGTTATCAGGACCGAAGATCGACAAAGAACCGAATCCCGACTCCGGATGACAAATATCCGTAATGCTCAAATGTTCTATTTTCGGCAATACCAAACCTATCAACGTGATGTAGACAGTTTGATTACCTGGATACAATCCGACAGTCTCGTCGTCGCTAAATCGGATAGTCTCTTCCGACCTCTCCGTCTCGGTGAGTTTGTTGCAGACTCTTTACGATACTCTCCACGCAGTCACAGGAGATATGTTATTGAAGTCGACGACTCATCGGCTACACACCGGTATTATATCGAATGCCCGGACGGATTTGGTTACGTAAGCTCGATAGATGACCTATCACAGTTACACAGACCCAGCTGGGAATAACAACTCCGAACGGAATCCGATATGATCGGTTTATATGTACAACAAGATACCATCCGGGGAATTGATATTGTCAAAAAGAGGCGCGGATATGCTGTAAAAGCTATCGCTGAAGAGACGGTACACCTTCCGATGCCCGAATATTTACGGACACTGGATAATAACGATGAATACGATTATTTTATAAGTAACTTTTCTTCTTCGTTGGTAAAGCTCCTCTCCGCTCCCGGATTTATTAGTAATGAAATAGCCGTTGCCGTCGATATCCGTAACGTATTTATCCACACTGTACCTTTTGACGGTGATTTTACTCCCGACAAACTGGCACAATTAATTGAGTGGGAACTCACGCATTACTTCCCTATTATACCGAGTGATGCGTTTCTGTTCGACACCTATAATCCCGGATTTAATCCTGCAAAGGATATTTCTCCCAAATTTATCTATACCGCCGTACTTCGATCGTATATACATCTTATTCAGCGGGGCATTAAAGAAGCCGGTAAAAAATTGGTTTCAATTAATGTTGACCAGTTTACGCTCGAGAATTTATTAAAATTGTCGGTAAAAGATAAAAAACGGGAACGGTCCACTGCCGTCTGTTTTCGACACGATGGTATGCTCTTTTGCAGTTTATTATGGAATAATCGCCTGGTGCGTTACCGTGAATATACAATCGATGAAAACAATCCGCCCGAAAAACGTATCGGCATGTTTTTGAATTCACTCGGCGGACCACAAGGGAAGGTCGAGCACCGGATTTATTATTATCCCTACGATGAAACTATCATCGAGTCAACCGAGAAAAATACAGGTTGGATCTTTGAACGATTGCAGGTTTTCGGCGGCGTAAAGCTGACGCGTAAAGCGAGGAAATCGTTACCTGAATCGTTACACGTGCAGGAAGGATATGCACCGGCGATTTCAGTCGCATTACAAAGCACATAAATCCATGCGAATTACTGGCGGAGAATTCCGGGGCCGAACTATATATTCAGGTAAAACTTTGGATATACGCCCCGCTACAGACCGTGTACGTGAGACTTTATTTGCCATATTACCGCAATACATCGACTTGAGCGAAACGGCGGTGATTGATCTATACGCGGGCACCGGAAGTCTCGGTTTCGAATGCCTAAGCCGGGGCTGTCCATACGTTATCTTTGTTGATTCGTCGCGGGACGCGATCGGGCACATAAAAAGAACAGCAGAATCATTGGACTGTGAAAACCGGTGTCGTATCGTTCATAGCCCCGTTGAACGGTTTATCGATAAAAAATCGGAAACAGCGGGATTGCTCTTTGCCGATCCGCCGTATAGCATGGAAGCTGTATCCTCTTTACCGGAGCTTCTTGCACGCTCATCGATTGTCGAACAAGATGCAGTGTTACTCATAGAGCATAGTAAACAAACCGTTTTTCCGGATAGTCGTCTGTATTCTGTTTTCAGACAAAAAATATTCGGAAACACCGTTGTATCATTCTTTCAATTGAAGAAACCAGACCAAGAAAAATAGGTTATACTTATGAAACGAGCTATCTATCCCGGCACCTTCGATCCGTTCACATATGGGCACCTGGATATTGTTCAACGTGCTGTATCATTGTTCGATGAAGTTATCGTAACGATAGCACTGAACAGCGCCAAAGCACCGCTTTTCAACACCGATGAACGTATGGAAATGTTACGTGAATCTCTCTCCTCCTTTGCATCCGTCCGGATTGATAGTTTCAGGGGCCTGCTTGTCAATTACGCGAAAAAGGAAAAAGCGAATGTTATCATCCGGGGTTTACGAATGATCTCGGATTTTGAATTTGAATTTCAGATGGCATTGATGAACCGTAAACTTGAAGAAGAGATTACAACTGTTTTTCTTATGCCGGATGAAAAATATACCTATCTCAGTTCATCAATTGTACGGGAAATAGCCCAACTCGGAGGAGATTGCTCTCCTTTTGTACCGCCTCATATTGAAAAAAAACTGAAGCAGAAATATTTACACTGATTTCTAAACGCAAGATGCGTAGAAAACAATTAGCTAAAATAACAAATGTATCCTCCGGATCGCATATACGGAAACTATCCGAGAGAATACAAGCAATGATGCGGGCAGGGATTGATGTCGTTGATTTGACTACGAGTGAACCGGATTTCCCGGCACCCGATCATATTAAAAAAGCGGGCATTGCCGCAATAGAACATAATCTCACAAAATATATTCACGGAAACGGTACAGCAGATTTACTAGACGCGATATCAAAAAAATTCAAATCAGAGAATAATGTACACTGGTCTCCGGCTGAAATACTCATTTCTCAAGGGGAAAAAGAATCGATATTTATTGCTCTTAGGACAATTTGTGATCCCGGTGACGAGGTAATCATACTTTCGCCATATTGCAGGAGCTACCCTGAAATAACGAGGTCTGTCGGTGCAAAACCTATTATTATCGGAACAACCGAGACGACCGGCTTCAAGGTATCTCCAAGGCAGCTCAGGAACGCGCTTTCACTGAAAACGAAAGCTTGTATCTTCAACTCTCCCGCCAATCCGGCAGGTGTTGTTTATTCACGCGAAGAAATCGAGAATATAGCATTCGTCTTGGCCGATGCAGGATTATACGTTATAAGCGATGAAAGATTTGAGTACTTTGTTTACGATGAGTTACCACATGTTTCCATAGGGGCTATCGACTCTCTGCGTGAAGCTACCGTTACTGTAAATGGGCTCTCACAAGCATTCTCTATGACCGGATGGCCGCTTGGTTATATGGGAGCACATAAAAGTATAATTGATAAAGCCTCTGAAATGCAGGATCAAGTTGCTTCAAATGTGAGTGCTGTCTCTCAAAAAGCGGCACTGGCGGCATTATCCTACCCTCCCGATCATCTTCATCGTATGCAGGAAGCATTCCGGCATCGGCGAAATTATGTGGTCGGAGAATTCGATGCAATGAAAAATATATCCTGCATCCGGCCTAAAGCCGGTCTGTATATATTTCCTCGCGTACATGAATTTTATGGCACTTCTTTCGGGAATTTCCAAATCAGAAGCGACGTGAATTTGTGCGAATTTTTGTTATCAGAAGGAAAAGTAGCAACTCTCCCCGGCGGCGCATTTGGCTCATCGGACAATATCAGAATATCACTCGCAGCACCGTTGGAAGAACTACAGAAAGGTCTGCAAAGAATCGATGACTGTCTCAATCTGCTGAGATATTGATTTTTAAGTTTTAAAACCGTATATTAGCACTCGACAAATAAGAGTGCTAATTCTGATACATTTGGAGATAGAGATGCCGACATATGATTATCGCTGCAACGATTGCGGCTATACTTTTGAAGAGTTTCAAAGTATGAAAGCCGAACCGCTAAGAACGTGTCCTGAGTGTAAAAAGGATAGTTTAAAAAGGCTGTTCGGGGCAGGTGCGGGTTTAATATTCAAAGGCAGTGGTTTTTATATTACTGATTATAAAAATAACGGGAACGGTAATCGTAAATCCAAGGATTCGCTCGGGAATAAGGAACAATCAACAACCAATAAGAGCTCTGATAAAGAAACCTCACCGAAATCATCCGCCACAACCGATAAAAAAGAACCAACCTCGTCAAAATGAAAACTGAGTAGCAAGCTATGGGACACACCATCAGTGCGAAGGATATGTAATCGCCTCTTCCAGCTACTGATTATCTAAATTTTCTCTCTTTTCCCTGGCTTTTATAAATTCCTTTTCAATGTCTCCCAACATGTCAATTTGCAGTGCTTCTTTATACGTTTGCAGACGGACAATCAACCTGCTCAAGTCTTTTATTATGTTATCCTTATTTTTAGCGAAGATATCACGCCAGATAGTAAATTCGCTTTCACCGATTCTCGTCATATCCCGGAAACCACCCGCAGCTAGCGTATTTAGAACTGATGTCCGTGTTTCATCACCAAGAGCTTCATTAAGTAAAGCAACTGATAAAAGTTGCGGTAGATGGCTTATTTTCGATACTGCTAAATCGTGAATATCCGGATTCAGTACAAAATGCCGTGCACCGATCGCTTCAATGAGAGATAAAAGTACCTTTGGGAGTTCTCCGGTAGCCGGCGGAGTAAGCAGATACACAGAATCAACAAACAGGTCCGGATTGGCATACTTTATCCCGGTTTTCTGACTTCCGGCCATGGGATGACCGCCGATAAATGTTATTTCAGGTGAGAGCGTTGCTGCAGCCTTCATTATGGGACGCTTAACACTGCACACATCCGTCACTACCATTGATCGGGAGTATGAGTGTAACACTTTAATTTGCTCTAAAACGGTTGACGTTGGAGCCGCTAAATATAAGATATCACATATGTTAACAAGGTTAACGAATGTATTTTCCAGCTTGTCAACATATTTCAGTGAAACAGCTTGTTGCTTTGTATTTTCATCGGTATCGTAACCCACAACGGTCACTCCCGGTATATTTTTTTTGAAAGCTGCGGCCAACGAACCGCCTATCAAACCGAGTCCCGATATTCCTATAACAGCAGCTGAGATCTTCATGGTTTTTGTCTAAATTGATTGTACTTTCTTTTGTATTGCCGGCTTGCAGATATCTCTTCCAATAGCGTGGACAATGATTTTTATTTCCTGCATAAGCTGGTTGAATTGTTCGGGAAAAAGTGATTGCCCGCCATCCGAAAGTGCATTATTCGGGTCGGGATGAACCTCGACAATCAATCCATCCGCTCCGGCTGCGATTGCCGCACGGGCCATGGGAATGATCTTATCTCTAAGGCCGACGGCATGCGAAGGATCGGCAATAATGGGGAGATGACTCTTCTGTTGGATAACGGGAATTGCACTCAGGTCCATAGTATTTCGTGTTGATTTTTCGAACGTGCGGATACCGCGTTCACAGAGGATGACCCCCTTATTGCCTCCTGATAGAATATATTCGGCCGACATAAGTAATTCTTCTGTGGTAGCCGATATACCCCGTTTCAGAAGCACAGGTTTATCGATTTTTCCGAGTTCACGAAGTAGTGTGAAGTTCTGCATATTCCGTGCGCCTACCTGTAATATATCGGTATACTTCAAAATAGTTTCGATCTGTGAGATATCCATAACCTCGGTTATCATTTTCAGATGAAAGATATCACACGTATTACGCATTATTTTAAGTCCTTCTTCACCCAGTCCCTGGAATGCGTAGGGTGATGTCCGGGGCTTGTAAGCTCCCCCTCTCAGCATGACGGCACCTGCGGAGGAAACAGATTCGGCGACCTTGAACATCTGTTCTTCATTCTCGACGGAGCACGGGCCGGCTATTATGACTACATCCTTCCCGCCGAATGTTATATTGTCCGCAATGTTTATAATTGTATTTTCACGTTTAAACGACCGGCTTGCAAGTTTATATTGTTCGGTAATACGATATACCTGGGCTACACCCGGCAATACGCGTATCGTATTCGTATCAAAATCCGGATGCACGCCGATAGCACCCAAAACGGTCTGGTTTACACCCGTTGAGCGGTGAACATCGAATCCGTTTTTGTGCAATATCTCAATAATGTTCTCTATTTCTTGTTTTGTCGCATTTTTATCAATGACGACTACCATCTTATTACTCCGTTTAGTTTATGAAACAGTTAATATCTGTCAAGTTTAAATTTTTCACCCAGGTATAGCTTCCGGACCTGTTCATCGTTCGCAAGCTCTTCGGCGGAACCGCTCATTAAAATACTCCCTTCAAACAACAGATATGATCTGCCGGTAATAGAAAGTGCCTCGTGTACGTTATGATCGGTAATTAACACACCGATACTACGATCTTTCAGACTTTGTACCAGTTCCATTAAATCCTCTACCGCGATGGGGTCTATTCCGGCAAACGGCTCGTCTAACAAAATAAATTTCGGATCGGTTGCCAGTGCACGCGCAATCTCGGTTCGTCGTCTTTCACCACCGGATAACATATACCCCTGGTTATCTTTCAGATGCGCGATGCCGAATTCTTCCATTAGTCGATCGCATTGTTCCCGCCTCTCGGCTTTCGATAATTTCCGAAGTTCCAGGATCGACATAATGTTTTGTTTTACCGTGAGTCGCCTGAAAATGGAGGCTTCCTGCGGCAAATATCCTATTCCGTACCGGGAACGTTTGTACATCGGTATGCGGGTGATATTATTTCCGTCCAGAAATATTTTTCCGTTGGTCGGCTTAATTAAACCAACGATCATGTAAAATGTCGTTGTCTTGCCCGCACCGTTCGGTCCGAGCAGACCGACCACCTCTCCCTGAGTGACTTCAATCGATACATTTTTTACGACATACCTTTTTCCATACCGTTTAAATAAGTCCGATGTATGGATAATACTATTTTGTTGCTCCTGACGTTTACTGCCGGTACGCTCCTCAAATCCGGTAGATGTTGTTTTTTCAGCTCCTGTCATCAGTTTGTCGCCTCCATCGATTGATATTGTTTACCGGCGGCTGCCGGAAGCGACAGCACAGGTCTGTCCGCGCGCCAATCAAATCCGGGGAGATTGAATGTTTGTTCTCTCCCGCGTATAATGTTTTCCGGATAATATTTCCCTTCGATACCTCCCTCGATTTTTAACTCATGTATTTCACTTTCGATAAAGCGAAGAGTAATTTTATCACCTGTAACATGATTTACTCCGTTTGGTAATAAATCTTCATAGAGATAATACACGCTCGTTGCCTGATCGTGAACTTCTACCATCTCGATTTCATCCTCGTGAAACCACATGGTAAGCGTACTACCCGTTAGTTGATTGAATCGATCCGGGTAGCGAATATCGCTTTTTGATATTACAAATGACCGCTCGTAAACTTCAAGCGATTTCAGCCGTTGGTTTTCAAGCCGGACATGGATGGAATCCCCCGTTATCTGATTATCTTGATACCAGAGTATCGGTGTACCGGTGAGACTTAATTCATCTTCATCGACAAAATAAATCGTCTTCGTGCCGCGTGCAGAAAGATCCGCCCGGTGAATTTCAACGCTGTCTATCGCGATGAATGTTCGCACATCATCATCAATCAAAGACTCCATGATGTTACTCTTAACTATCAATGTATCTATACGCCCGGTATCGGTGGTATCTATATGTACAAGCACGGGTAATTCTTTCATTTTGCTGTAACCACTTTCACTGTCATATTCGAGATCCTCGCCGTAGATAGTAGTACCGCGGTCCGGATCGACTACGCGAACATTACCTGTTGCCCTTGATAATTGCTTATCGCGTCTGTGAATGAGATGGTCCGTGTAAACTATGCCGGCCGGATCAACAACAACGACATTTTCCCAAAACTCTGCCATTTTTTCGTCGATAAAATATTTTCCGAAATCCGCAGTCAACCGCGAGACACCATCGTCAAGGACGAGATTCCCCTCACCGTCGAGAATCCGGGTATTACCGTTATAAAATCCCTGATCGGTAAAGAGGTTAACCGTATCGTCTACAATGCGTACGTTCCCTTCGAGGAATGCGCTGTTCCGGGCAGGATACTGAATTGCCCGGTCGCAATAAACCATTACTTCCCTCTGTTGCAGTATCACATTCCCGATAAGCTCCCGGGTATTCTCGCCGTCGATTCTCTTCCCGACAAGGCTATCGGCGTTACGTATTATTATTACATCATTTTCATCGGCTATCGATATTGATGTAACGAATAAGATAACAAAAAGTATGTACAGGTTTCCTCTTCTCACAATTCGATCGTCTCTGTCACGTATAATCCGTATTATTCGATTCTCGTCTGACCGGTTACCCGGTAAATAGTATAGTTTGATAAACTTGCATCCGATTCCATCCCGTAGCCCTGTATAATTTCATCGGGTGACGTTATTTTTACAAACACGTCGGTATGAATTCTTTCTGTTTCATTTGTCCAATGTATTTCCTCGGATTCGAGTATTGTTCCGTCTTCGCCTTCGATGATGACGTTCCCAAATCCTGAAATATCATTTGTTTCATCATTGACCTCTCCTCTGTCGGAAACAAGCGTGGAAGTCTTATGTCCCTCCTCATTGTAAAAGTCAACGTGTACTCCGTTTTCAAGCAGCGTCACCATTTTGTCATTAAACACTGCAATATATCCTGCCCGGATAATTGCGGAGATAACGCCATCATCTGATACAATAATTGTGCTATCCCAACTTTCCTGATCCGGCATCTCATCTCCGGTTATCCCTTCGACCACACTCGGTCGAATGCGCTGTTCACATCCTATAGGTCCGGTCAGCATGATGAGCACATAGAAGAATATTACAATACCGTATTTCATCTTTGCGCCAGCCCCGCTTTCACCAGGTCGTGTAGGTGTATCATACCCACGGGTTTGTTATAATCATCGACAACAATGAGCTGTGTTATATTAAACATTTCCATCTGCTGCATTGCTGTTGCAGCAAGAGCGCCGGGTCCGATTGTTTTCGGGTTTTTCGACATCGCATCGAAAGCGGTCAATGAATTTATATTAAATGTTCTTCCCAGCAAACGGCGTAAATCACCGTCGGTAATTATACCGGACAAAGCTCCTTCTTCATTCGTAACACAGGTCGCTCCCAGTCGTTTGGTCGTCATCTCGATGATCGCGTCTTTAAGAGACACCGATTCCGTAACGAGGGGGATTGACTCCCCTTGCGCCATCATTTCCCGGACTTTGAGAAGTAAACGCTTTCCGATGTGACCTCCGGGGTGAAAATTTGCGAAGTCTTCTTTTGTAAAGTTTCTTTTTTCCAGGAGCGTCACACAAAGCGCATCCCCCAGAACAAGTGCCGCAGTTGTTGAACTCGTCGGTGCGAGATCGAGTGTACACGCTTCCTGATCTACGCTCATATCCAATGTGATCTCAGCATGCTGAGCAATTTTTGACCGGGTGTTGCCAACCATAGCTATGATCGGTACTTCTATCCGATGAAAAAGCGGGAGAAGATTTACTATCTCTTCGGTGTTTCCGCTTTTTGAAATGCAAATTATTATATCTTCTCCGCGTACCATTCCCATATCACCGTGTACCGCATCGGATGGATGCAGATAGATTGCAGGTGTGCCGGTTGAATTCATCGTGGCAACAATTTTTTTACCGACTATACCCGATTTACCCATACCCGTTATCACAACACGTCCCTTACATCGAAGTATCGCAACAACCGCACGCGCAAATGATACATCGATTCTGCCCACAAGCGTTTGAATAGCATTGCTCTCTATTTCGACGACACGTTTCCCCCGTCGGATAATGTCGTCATTATCAAGATTTTCCAGTATGTGTTTATCTATAGTCACGTTTATTTCCGGTTCCGTCATCCTGTCACGTTTGGATCGAAATCCTGTGCCAGACTTTATTATAGTTAATATATGCCTGCCGGATATCCTGGTCAGTAAAATCCTTCGGGTTATTAAATAAATTTTTCCAGTTTAAAACCTTAACAGGGTCCTTAATATGTTTATACAGCATCAATTCATTATGAAGATTTGTTGCCGGTATCGGATGGTTTACGCCATCGGATTCGTCATACAGCCACACACGATTGTCATTGTAACAAAGCGCGAGCACTGCCGTAGGTTGTGCGATGTTAATAGTGACCTCACGCACCGGTTTGCTGCAAAACGGACAATCCACGCCCGGTTTCCAGTATGAATAAGTCGATTTTTTCACGATAGTGAAATCATCGGAAATATTCTTACCTTCCAGGTTCGTCATTTGAATTTCGAGTTGCCCGGCAACATATTCATGCACTGATACCGTAATAGTACCATCCTCACTTTCAATCATTCCGCTCGCGAAGATTCTTTCCATCGGACCGGTAGTATCAGGTATGTCGTCCGGCTCACCTAAAATGTAGTCTCCTTCTCCCCACCGGCCGTATCCGATTATTTGTAATGTCTGCAACAATGAACGGTACTTTTTATATCCGGCCCGGTCGTCGGGTAGTAACCACTCTATAAGAAGCCATTCTTTACGGGTAAGCGGTCGCGGGAATATATCGTTTTGTTCACCCATACCTTACACTAATCAATAAATAACTTTGCCTTGAAAATGAAATCTACCAGTTCCCTGACCGCACCTTTTCCCCCCGATGCCTCTGTCACGAAATCGACTTTACGCTTCACTTCGGGGCGTGCGTTCGCGGGAGCCGCGCTAAAACCTACCTTTTCAAGAACCGGTAAATCGAAAATATCGTCTCCCATATACGCAACTTGTTGTTCGTTTAAATTATATTTCTTCCGGACATCTTCAAAAGCAGTAAGTTTATTAAATGATCCCTGATACAGATCCTTTATGCCGAGTTCCTCGGCACGCATCTGTACTATTTTCGAATTCCGTGCGGTAATTATACCGACCTTTAATCCTTTTGCAATTGCCTGAACGATACCATATCCGTCATGGACATCAAACGATTTAATCTCTACCGGTTCATCGCTGTTACTTAGTTTCCCGTATGTAATCTCCCCGTCGGTCATAACACCATCGACATCGAGCAGGATCAGCTCAACCAGCCGGGCCTTTTCTAAACCGGTTTTTCTGGAACGAAATTTATACATAATTTATAACATTTAATTGGAATCAATGTTCCAAATATTATGATATTGCATCTCTGATTAAAATAGCCTCCCGCATAACCTCGTACAATTGCCCGAGGGCAAGTTGACTACCGGCATCGCTTCGTGCATTGGACGGATCAGGGTGTGTTTCGATAAAAAGTGCGTCGCATCCGGCTGCTACGGCTGCCTTCGCTAATGGGGCGATAAATTGGGGGGTCCCGCCGGTGGAATTACCGACGCCTCCGGGTTTTTGCACGGAGTGCGTTGCATCAAAAATAACCGGATACCCGATCGATTGCATAATCGGTATCGATCGCATATCTACGACAAGATCGTCATATCCAAACGTAGTACCTCGCTCGGTTAACACCACACCTGAACTGCCGGCCTTCATTACTTTTTCCGCCTGATATTTCATTTTTTCCGGTGCCATAAACTGGCCTTTTTTAATATTAACGGGTTTGCCCGTTTGTCCTGCCGCCCTGAGCAACTCCGTTTGTCTGCATAGAAAAGCCGGAATCTGCAATATATCCACATAACCGGAAGCGATTGCGCACTCCTTTTCAGAATGTACGTCTGTAATCACGGGAAATCCAAATTCATCCCCAACCTCTTTCAGCAATCCGAGTGCTTCCTCCATGTCGATACCCATAAACGAGTCATCGCTCGTTCTGTTGGCCTTTTTGTAGGATGATTTGAAAATAATCGGTGCGTCAAGTTTTTTTTGTATAACTGATAACTCCCGTCCGACAGTAAAGAGCATCTCCCTGCTCTCGACGACACAAGGTCCGGCCAGGAAGACAAGCGGATAACCGTCCCCTATGACAATATCTTTGACACGAACAATGTTCTGCATATAGCGATATTCCTTACACTATCTTATATCTTAACTTTTTCCACGTCTATGCGTTTTCCTTCCGACTCTGAGATGATCACGTTTGCTGCGGCATCGCCGGTTACATTCGTCAAGGTCCGCATCATATCGAGTAACCGGTCAACACCGAGTATCAACGCCACTCCCTCTTCAGGGACTCCGATTGCACGCAGAACAATGATCAGCATAATTATTCCGACACCGGGAACGGGAGCAGTACCGATAGAAGCCAATGTTGCGGTAAGCACTATAGTGAGCTGCTGAGCAATATTTAAATCAAATCCGTATACCTGCGCAATAAAAACGGCTGCTACTCCCTGATAGAGAGCAGTGCCGTCCATATTGATCGTAGCTCCAAGCGGTAAGATAAAGCTGGTTGTCTCTTTCGAGCAACCCATTTTATCCTCTGCGGTACGCATGTTCACCGGAAGAGTTGCGGCACTTGAACTTGTACTGAAAGCAATAAGCTGGACCGGTCGTATCTCTTTAAAAAAGTGTATAATATGCATGGACGACAGACTTTTAAGGAGGATACCGTACGTGATAAACATATGTATCAATAGTCCCAGAATAACGGCCATAACATACCATAAGAGCGTGCCGAGAATATCGAAACCGAATTCACCCACGGTTGCCGCTATAAGTGCGAACACTCCGTAGGGGGCTATTTTCATAACGAACTCGACAAGCTTGATCATGGCATCCATGATGCCTTCGAAAACTTTTATCACCGGTTCGGCTCTCTCTCTCGGAATTGTCGTGAGGATCAACCCGAACAGGATTCCAAAAAATACTATTTGCAACATCTCCCCTTCTGCCATCGCATTGAGGGGATTCGTCGGGATCATATTTACAATCTGATCGACGATGTTTACTTCGAGTTCTTCATCTATACGGGCATCAATATCATCCTGAAATTCCGCAATGAACCGTTCCCGCGGTTCTTCCGGCATTCGTATACCCGGCTGAATAAGATTTGCAGCGACAAGTCCGATGGTAATTGCTATTGATGTGGTGATGACGTAATACCCGATCGTTTTTGCTCCGATCGATGCAACCTTGCTTAAATCACTTAAACTGGTGGCTCCGACGATGAGGGATGAGATAACGAGCGGGATTGCAATTAAGGTCAGCAATCGTATAAAAATTGTACCGATGGGACGTATCGCAGTTGCGATCGTCCCTACGCTTTCGACAGACCGGATGTTCTCGTAAACCTGCATTGTCCGTTCGCCCGTTTGCCGGTCAATTTTTGTGACTTCGATCTTTGCCGCTCTGCGTTCGCTCGGGCGAAGCCGGTCGATGTTCCTGATCAAGGCATCCTGTTCCGAAGCACCGAACACCCAGGTCCGATTCTTTGCGTATACAGTGATATTTTCCCATTTTCTAACATCTTTTGTCGTGACTTCGCGTTCAGGGCCATATTCGATCCGCACCCTGTCTCTATCGACATTAAACATTGCCCCGAAAACCGCACCGAGAACCAATGCGAGGAGAATCTTCGTATAGAGCTGCATGGATAGAAATTTTTTAACGATCGGAATCATGTAAACCGGTTCATTCGTATTCGATTAAGAAAATTATAAACAAATTATAATAACAATTTTTAATGAGGAAATCAAAAATAATCAATGAGATATGAACTCAAATGGCAACGAAAAGGGGTAGTCATTGCGGATCGACTACCCCGGAGTGATAAGGAAATATACGTTTACATTCGATTTTTTTTCATCAACGAGTAATTTCGACAACATCAACTTCGAAGGTGATATCCTTACCCGCAAGCGGATGATTTGTATCGAGGGTTACGGTTGATTCACTAATGTCAACGACCTGAGCCGGAATAGGTTCTTTTTGTTGTCCTTCAAGAGCAAGTTGCATACCAATCTCAAGTTTTATATCGGATGGTATCTGCTCCTTCTGTATAACGTGGACGAGCTCATCTTTTCTTTCGCCAAATGCCTGATCGGGGGTGAGATCGAATGATTTTTTATCTCCGGTCTGCATACCGAGGAGAGCTTGTTCAAATCCCGGTATAATTTTACCTTCACCTATTGTCAGATCGAGCGGTTCGCGGCCCTGGGATGAGTCAAACACTTCTCCGGACTGCAATTTACCTGTATAGTGTACCTGAACCCGGTCTCCCTCTCGGATTCCTTCCATACACAAACCTCCTTTTGATTATTTAGATTTTCTATGAATAAAAAACCCGCGTTTCACTTGCATCGAAAAAAGAATACAAGTTATCTGCGGGATATGGTATATACTATAAGCTAAAAAAAAAACAACAAATGTCAAATTTTTGCACTCAGCACTTTTTCTCTCTGCTCTCGTCTGAAGTTGCGAACCTTCTCTCTTATTTCAGGATATTTAATGCCGAGAATTGCAGCCGCGTATAATGCCGCATTTACCGCACCGGGTTTGCCGATTGCAAGTGTTGCCACGGGTATTCCGCCGGGCATTTGAACCATCGAGAGAAGCGAGTCCAGTCCCTGTAAGGCATCGCTTTTCATCGGGACGCCGAGAACCGGTACAACGGTTTTTGCTGCCAGGACACCTGCAAGATGTGCAGCACCGCCTGCCGCCGCGATGACCACCTCGATTCCGTTTCCTTCCGCGTTTTCGGCATAAGCCAGAGCTTCATCGGGAGTTCTGTGCGCGGATAATACTTTTACCTCGTGCGGAATCTCAAATTTTTTCAGAGTATCGACTGTATTTTTCATCGTATCCCAGTCAGAAGTGCTGCCCATAACAACGGCGACAAGTGGTTTATCCATATAGTTATTACCTCTCCACAATGAAATATGATACCAAAATCATATTGATAATAGTGATGTTTTATTTATAGAAATATCTCTCTGTACCTGCACACCCCGGGGAGCGAAATCACTTTCAAAGTAATGCCGGTATGCGTATCTATCCCGTTTTCTCCTGCTTTGTAAATTGCTCCCACCGTTCTTTCAGATCTTCTGCCTGTATTGTCTCCATGACATAGTCGACATATTCGCGGCCGGTAGCACCGTCGGATCGTCCCGTTAACCTGTACTTCCGTTCATATGTTCCGCATATATCGAGTGCCATATCGAGGCGTTCACCTTTTTCGACCTGACCGATATGTTTCAGAAGCATTGACGAGGCCCGGAGCATACTACTCGGATCTGCATATTGTGCTCTTCCTTCATCTACCATTCGCGGAGCACTGCCATGGATTGCTTCAAACATCGCGTACTGTTTACCCACGTTTGCACTACCCGCCGTACCGACGCCTCCCTGAAATTCCGCCGCCTCGTCAGTAAGAATATCTCCGTATAGATTCGGTAAAACGAATACCTCAAACTGGGTACGGCGTTTGGTATCAATAAGCTTTGCTGTCATAATATCTATATACCAATCGTCGGCTTCGATGCCGGGGTACTCTTTTGCTATGTTATAAAACACATTTAAAAATTTTCCGTCGGTCGTTTTCACGACGTTTGCTTTCGTGACGGCGGTTACGCGTTTTTTGCCGTTTGCCTTTGCATAATCAAACGCTGCACGGATAATTCTGTCACTTCCCGGTGTAGTAATTACTTTAAAATCAAATGCCAGATCATCGGTAACATCGAGCCCCTGACTGCCGAGGGCATATAAATCCTCAGTATTTTCCCTGAAAAACACCCAATCGATTCCTTCGGATAATACACGAACCGGCCGTACATTGGCGAACAGATCGAGTTCTTTTCTCATTGCAACATTGGCACTCTCGATATTAGGCCAGGGATCACCTTTTTTCGGAGTCGTCGTCGGCCCTTTTAAACAAATATGACATTTTTTTATTTCGTCGAGAACATCATCCGGAATTGCTTTTTTAACTTCGGCTCTTTTTTCAATGGTGAGGCCCTCGATAGTTCTCAATTCAGCCTTGCCGCTTGCAATTTCATCTTTCAGGAGAAATTCCAGAGCACGCTTTGCCTCATCGGCTATATAAGGACCGATGCCGTCTCCGCCGATAACCCCTATAATGATCGGTTCCAGTGTTGAATAATCAGTCCATTCTGCACTTTTTTTAATCCTTTCGACACGCTGTAACTGGCTTTCTATGACAGTTTTAAAATGATCAAGCGATTTTTGAATGACTGTATTCTGCATATTTATTCTCCCATCTTGAATTTGTAAAAAAAATCCGGTATATATATTGATTCAAATTTTAATGAGTAGCGGCAATACAATATATTAAACCACAATCAGTTAATCAAATAATAGGAATCATTCTAACAGGAATATTTATGAATAAACTTACAACATTTTTCGTGATACTCTTTCTCTTCATAGGATGCTCACAGAAAGATGAAAGTCCGGTACCATCCGAAATCCTCGATCTCAAACTAACGGAATTAATCGCAGGAGATCCGGCCGGCGAAATCATCAACCATTTGCATCAGGAAAGTGTAACAAAGGGAGACAATTATGTCGGAAGATATGCAAATGATGAGTATACAGCTACGTATTATCTCTCGGTATATGAAAACGAAGCCGAGGCACTTTCTGAATTACAGGCAATGGTTGCAAGCATGGAGATGGGTGGTCATATATTTGATCATATCAGACCGATAACCGTGAACGAGCGTGCCGTGTGGATGGCATTGGGAATGGGACAGGCTCATTACTTCTATGCAGTAGAGAACCGGCTTGTCTGGCTCGCGGTCGATGTACCTATTGCCGAGGATGCAATCAAGTCGATTTTGTAAAGTTATTAAATAATAAGGGGTGAGGGTGATAAACTGAACAGGATTAATTCTTTTTCTGTGACACTTGTTTCTCTTGATGAAAATTTTTCAACTTCAATGTAAACGCTCTCTCCCCACCGCCCGTGACCCGCACTGCGGGTCACGGGTAAGGGTTTGATACCTAATCGAAAGATTTTACCTGCTGTTCTCCCCGACTGTCACTACACGTCATAATACAGTGCAAATTCATACGGGTGCGGTCGGAGCGACATTTCCTTTGCTTCACGCACGTATTTGTATTCAATCCAGGCGTTTATGACGCTCTCCGTAAATACATCCCCTTTCAACAGGAAACTATGATCCCGTTCGAGTATCGCCAGCGCATCTTCAAGTGACGGCGGAGTTGACGGAACATTCTTCATTTCCTCGGGCGGTAAATCATAGAGGTCCTTATCCAGGGGGTCACCCGGGTCGATTCTGTTTATAACTCCATCGATGCCGGCCATTAAGATAGCGGAGAAGGCAAGATACGGATTACATGACGGATCGGGTGTCCTGTATTCTACCCGTTTCGCTTTTGGACTGGATGAATACAGGGGTATCCGTATTGCCGCACTGCGGTTACGCTGAGAATATGCGAGGTTGACCGGGGCTTCGTAACCCGGCACAAGTCGCTTATAAGAATTCGTGGTCGGATTTGTTATTGCACACAACGCCGGTGCATGTTTCAAAAGACCCCCGATAAAATAAAGAGCAGTGTCGCTTAAATTCGCATATTTATTACCGTAGAACAACGGATTGCCGTCTTTCCACAGACTTATATGCGTATGCATTCCCGATCCGTTATCGCCGAATAAAGGTTTCGGCATAAAGGTTACGGTTTTCCCGTAATGCCGCGCAGTGTTTTTAACAATATATTTAAATAAAAGCATATCATCCGACATTTTCGTCAATGAATTAAACCGGAGATCTATTTCGGATTGACCGCCCGTTGCAACCTCATGGTGCTGGGTCTCAACTTCGACACCTGCATTCATTAAGTGACGAACCATCATATTACGAATATCATTCATGGAATCCGTCGGCGGTACCGGGAAATATCCTTCCTTGTATCTGGGTTTATATCCGAGATTCGGTCCTTCGTTGGTTCCGCTGTTCCATCTTCCTTCCTTCGAATCGATATAGTAATAACTCTCGTGACCGTTTGTATCAAATCGCACATCATCCAGGATGAAAAATTCCGCCTCCGCGCCAAAGTACGAAACATCCGCAATTCCCGTCGATGCCAGATACGCCTCGGCTTTCTGAGCAATATTTCGCGGACACCGCTCATATTTTTCCTTTGTCACCGGTTCGTAGACGTCGCATATCAAACTCAATGTTTTCAGTTCGACAAAAGGATCGATAAAAGAAGTTTTCGGATCGGGCATGATCACCATATCGCTTTCGTTAATTCTTTTAAATCCCCTCAGACTCGACCCGTCAAAACCGAACCCTTCCTCGAACGAATCTTCCTTTAACTGTGATGCCGGTATACTAAAATGTTGCCATTGCCCCGGAAAATCCATGAACTTAAAATCGATCATCTCAATTCCTTCGTCCTTTACGCGTTTCAGTACTTCAGCTATGGCAGTATTGCGTGAATCCTTCATAATGTATCTCCCTTTTTTATGATTACGTTTGTTTGGTTAATGGTATGTTCATGGTTTCTTTCGGACTCGAAAGCACTATATTGGTCAATGTACCGCTCACCCCCGGCCATGATTGTATCTTTGCAAGCATTTTTTCCAAAGAGGGTGTATCCTTCGAGCGAACTTTTATTATATGCGATCCCTGACCCGTTATCGAATGGCACTCAAGAATTTCATCGCTCTTCGACGCTTTTTCGATAAAACCCTGATAGTATTTCGACGAATCCAACGAGACGGTAATAAACGCCGTTATATGCAGACCGAACA
>SLQE01000203.1 GCA_007131635.1 Bacteroidota bacterium
CGATCGCTGGGACAGAAAAGTGGTACACGTCGGTCCCCGCGGCTCGGGCGGCGGCGTGTTTTTCCCGATTGATTTTACCGCGATAAGCAGGTTTGAAGTCCCGGTTATTTTTGTCGACGGCGATCTGCAGTTCAGCGAATCCCCGATGGATGTGGATGAAGTCGATCCTACCATCGATGCCGACGTGATGATCCGGACTATCGTGAACACTGAAATAGGTCTGACGATGGAGCGAAGGATTCAACAGTTCAGCGTCGAGGGACATGATAACTACCACATCCTGGAATATATATTCACTAATACCGGTAATGTCAATGACGATCCGAATATCGAGCTGCCGAATCAAACACTGGAAGATCTGGTCATATTTTTCCAGAGCCGTCTTTCGGCGGTGCGGCAGACGAGGTATTTAATCGGAAATCACACGGGGTGGGGCAGGAATACAATGAATGATGCAAGGGGAGTCCCCGGGATCGATCCGGACGACGTCTCATTCCGTGCCCAGTTCTCCTGGCATGGTTATGATCCCACGAAGACTGTACCATATGACAATATTGGTGCTCCGATCTGGTACCGTGACAGCCCCGGCTTTATTGATGCCGCCGATACCATCGGCCGGCTGGGTGCACCGCATTTCGGTGGCGTTGTTACCATCCATGCCGACAGGGGGCCGAATGATCCGAGCAACGATCCGGCACAACCATCCACCACATCATATGTCGGTTCCGATGATCGTCTGAATTCCGGTAACGACCCGTATAATCCCACACGGATGCGTGAAGAATACGATTTGATGACAGCCGGACACAGAGCAACAAGGCACGCATATGCAGTGGAACCGTCGGGTAATTTTGCGGTTCAGCGAGCGAATCCAAATCTCGGTACCTCGGGTGGTTTTTCCTATGCAAACGGTTACGGACCATACACGCTCGGTCCGGGTGAGAGTATTCGGTTAGTCGTCGCAGAAGGGGTCTCGGGGTTAAGCAGGGACGAAGCAATCCGTGTCGGAAGGCTCTATATGGACGGAGCGATTGATGACGCGGCTAAAAATGAAATGGTGTTGACCGGCAGAGATTCGTTGTTTCAAACCTTCCAGCGTGCGATAGATAATTTCGAGTCGGGATACGCTATACCGAGACCTCCGCTTCCGCCGAGTGTGGTTGAAGTGAACTCGGGCGGCGACCGGATCACGGTATCCTGGGAACCGCATCCCGATGCGGGAGATATAAAGGCGTACAGAATTTACCGCGCGACCGAACGCTACGATAGTACCTATACCCTTGTCCACGAGGCATCACCGGCGGAGCGCTCGTTCGATGACAGAGATCCGATCCGCGGGTTACAATATTTTTATTACATCGTGAGTGTTGCAGATGCACCGGCAGGGACTCCGCCCGAAATAGCACCCGGCGGGGAAATGATAAGCAGCAGATACTGGACGCAGACATACGATCCTGCATTTTTGAGACGCGCTCCGGGAGAAAGAATGGATGATATCCGGGTTGTTCCGAATCCCTATAGCATAGCTCAGGACCGAACGGTACGCTATGATATTCAGGACCGCCTCGCGTTTCTGAATGTACCCGGTGAATGCACGATAAAAATTTACACCGAGATCGGCGAATTGATAGAAACCATTGAGCATACCGACGGAAGCGGGGATGCGTTCTGGGATCTTACTACTTCATCGCGTCAGGTTGTGGTAAGCGGTGTATATATTGCAGTCATTGAAAATCATGAGACCGGTGACCGGGCAATGAGAAAGTTTGTTGTCATCCGGTAAAGATAATACATTAAAGTTTTATTGAATAGGTGATCGTATGAAAAGGAATATAGTGATTGTAACACTTGTTTGTGTGTTCATCGGACTGCTCCCGTTTCGCGGACAAGCACAGCTGAATGTCGGTGAAGAACAGAGAAAGCTGGCGCAGAGCGGTCTGAAATTTTTAAGTCTCACCACCGATCCGAGAGCGGCCGGGATGGGCGATGCCGTTACCTCTTTAGAATGGGGATCTCAGGCAATGTTCTTTAATCCCGCGGGAATGTCGAGGTTCGACGGTTATACAAATGTCTCTCTCGGGTACATCGACTGGATAGCCGATATCCAGTATAACTTTGCAACCGCCGCCTTCAGACCCGCAAGAGGCAGATACGGCGTCTTCGGAGTGAATGTCCTGGCGGTCGATTACGGCGATATGCAGGCAACCATCAGGGCAGACACCGATGAGGGTTTCATCGATATCGGAACGTTTAAACCGACAGCGTTTGCAATCGGCGTCGGCTATGCAAACGCAATTACCGAGCGGTTCGCGGTTGGCGGTAATGTTAAGTTCGTAAATCAGAATCTTGGCGCGAGCGTATTAAGAATCGAAGACGGAGATCAGGTAAAGACCGATAATAAAGTCAACGTCGTCGCGTTTGATTTCGGTGTTTTATATAATGTCGGTTTCCGAAGCTTAAACTTTGCAATGAGTGTACGGAATTTTTCCCAGGAGATACGGTATGAAGAGGAATTATTCCAGCTTCCATTGACGTTCCGGATCGGATTATCGGTTAATATGATGGACATTTTCAACCAGCAGGAATCTCCCCATCAACTTATTGTATCGGTAGATGCCGAGCGCCCCCGCGATTATTATGAACAGTTGAAAGTAGGCGGTGAATATACCTTTTACAATACGCTATCGTTGCGTGCAGGGTATGTTTTCCCGAGTGACGAGGAGGGGATAAGTCTGGGTGTCGGTTTGCAGCAAGCTCTCAGCGGTTATCATCTGGGGGTTGATTATGCATACTCATCATTCGGTATATTTTCGAATGTTCACAGATTCTCATTGCAATTTTCATTTAAGTAAAGAGAGTGACAGCTATGAAAAAATTGAGTGTAGTAACTTTTATACTAATAATCAGTTTGCTGATGGCTGCAAGCTGCGATTACGGCGATGCACCGAGTCTCTATGACGAGGATTTCCGTGGGAATCCCGATCCGGTTATTAGCAGCGTCGATCCACCGAATATGGCGCTTGCCGGCATAGGATCGATAACGATTACCGGACAAAATTTCTCGTCGACTCCGGAGCATAACCGGGTATATTTTAATGATAAAAAAGGTATTGTCCTCGAAGCATCACAGACACAACTGCGTGTGAGGCCCCCGGTTCTCAGAGGCGAAAATATCAGATTACGCGTTTCGGTCGCGGGTGCCGTTGAGTTCAGCAATACATATATGTATGAACTCCAACTTGCCGTGGAGGAAGCATGGGGAGGATTGTCGGATGCACAAACTCCCTGGGGTATTACTACCGATAATGAAGGTAATCTTTATGTTTCCATAGAGGGCCTCGGTGAATTCGGAGGTGTTAAAAAGATCACCCCCGACCAGGAACAGTCCGATTATGCCCCCCGGCAGGCATGGATTTATCCTTATATGAAAATGGGACCGGACGGCTCTCTCTATATGGCGCGAGGTCCGGCTACCTTCCCGGCGATTTATAGCGTGGCCCCGGGCGGCGGTACCGCATCGCCGTGGCTCCTTGGCAGCGGACTGGGAAGAATCCGTGATCTGGACTTCGATGAACACGGGAATATCTGGGCAGGCGGAAATAACAATCCCGCTATTTATAGGATAACTCCGGATAAGGAAGTTGAAGCATTTCCGTTTGAACACA
>SLQE01000330.1 GCA_007131635.1 Bacteroidota bacterium
ACAATGCCCATGTGCGAGACGGATGAATATGCTATCAGTTTTTTAAAGTCTGTCTGTGCCATTGCACACAGCGCTCCGTAAATGATGCTGATAACGCCGAGTATCGCCATCGGATACATATAATGAACGGTGGCATCGGGGAAAATCGGAAAGCTGATACGAAGCAGACCGTAGGTACCCATTTTTAATAATACACCGGCAAGGATAACGCTGATCGGTGTCGGAGCTTCGACGTGTGCGTCGGGTAACCAGGTATGGAACGGGAAGAGCGGGACCTTAATCGCAAATCCTATAAATAAGAGTATCCAGGCGGCATATCGCCAGGTGGTGTCGACTCCGAACAGCACGGAACCGGGCTCAAAATTCGCCGGATCCATCATCATAAGCATATTAAAGGTGTGTACTTTTTCACCTGTTGCAGGGTCTACATAGGTAACGCTGAAATAAAGTGCCAGCATAACGATGAGCATCAACACGCTGCCGACAAATGTGTAGATAAAGAATTTGATTGCCGCATACTCGCGACGCTCGCCGCCCCATATACCGATAAGAAAATACATCGGAAGCAGCATCACTTCCCAAAACACAAAGAAGAGGAAGAAATCAAGCGCGACGAAGACCCCCATCATACCCGTCGCCAGCAGAAGATACAGTGCGAAATATCCCTTTTCAAGACGTTCGATATTCCAGGACGATATGGCTCCGACAAAGCTGATGAGCGCGGTCAGGATAACCATTAACACGCTCAATCCGTCGATACCCAGGAAATAATTTATCTCGATACGACCGACCCAGGGCACGGCTTCGACAGAGATCCATCTGTAAAGCTCAACGAATTGAAAACTTTCCGGATCGTTTATCCCGAGCAAACTTCTGTCGAACCTGAAGAAAATCACTACCGAGAGAAGGAGCTGCAGACCTGTTGCAACTGCGGTTGTCATACGGATCGCCAACCCGCTCCCTTTGGGAAGGAGTAACACAACAATCATTCCCAGCACGGGGAGAAACACGACCCAGGTTAAAATTCCGATTCCAAATATTGAAAATTCCATTACTGATTCATCCTCCGAAATGATGAAGCTTATTTGTCAAACTTACCATGATCTGAATATAAAGAAGAAAATAATTATGCTGAAAATTACGAACACAATATACGTTTGCACTTTACCGGTTTGGAATTTTCTCAATAACAACCCGATAAATCCGGTAAAGTATGCCGAGAGGTTAACAAAGCCGTCGATCACGACATTATCGAAACGGCCGCTAAAGTTCGACCACAAACGCGTGAGCGTTGCCGAACCGTTTACGATACCGTCGATAATGGTATTATCGAACCAGGCAGAGATTTTTGCCAACCCGAGGGTCCCCCGTATCGCAGATTTATCATACATTTCATCGAAATATAATTTATTGTATGAAAGTGAATAAAGCGGTCCTGTCGCCTTCGACAAATTGTCCGCATCGATCTTCCGGTAATGATAGACTGCGAATGCAAATAATATTCCGAGACCCGCGATGAGGATCGAAAGTATCATAGCAAACGTATGTGCATCATGAACGGCTTCCTTGAACACGTCCGCTGCCACCGGCTGTACAGCCGCCGGAACGACGCTGAGGGGTCGCTCCATAACCGAATAGAACCAGCCCGATGCCGCGCCGAACGGATTAAAGCTGTAAAAGATCCATATCGATAATGACGCAAAAACTATAAGAGGTATCGTCATAACGGCCGGTGACTCGTGAATATCGCTTTCACGGGATTTGTCCGCATGCTCGCCGTGGAATGTCAGTATCAGGAGACGGAACATATAGAATGCCGTCATACCCGCTACGAGAAAAGCCAGCAACGGGACCAGATAATGCCCTGTGACACCGGCAAATCCGAGCGTTCCGGCAAGTATCTCATCCTTGCTGAGGAAACCCGACGTGAACGGTACGCCTGAGATGGCAAGTGTGAATATTAGAAACGTAAGATACGTTATTGGCATCTTCTTTTTCAAACCGCCCATATTACGGATATCCTGCGGATCGGTGTGATGATCATTTTTTTTATGCAGTGCATGATGCATTGCGTGAATAACGGATCCCGAACCGAGGAATAATCCCGCCTTAAATGAGGCATGGGTGACGAGATGAAAGAACCCGGCTGTAAATGCACCCGTTCCGAGTGCCATGACCATATAGCCGAGTTGACTGATAGTTGAATATGCAAGCACCTTTTTTATATCGTACTGGGTAATCGCGATAATCGCACCGATCACTGCCGTTATAACACCGATATACGTGATAACCATCAGTGCGTCACCGGTCATAATCGCAAACGTCCGGGCAATAAGAAAGACACCGGCGGCGACCATGGTAGCGGCGTGGATCAAAGCGCTGACCGGCGTCGGGCCTTCCATTGCATCGGGTAACCATACGTGAAGCGGGAATTGCGCGGATTTACCGATGGCACCGCAGAATATCAGTATTCCTGCTGCGGTCAGCCACGCTTCGCTGCCGAAAGGAATCATGCCTATCGCGAGAGAGTCGAATATTTTTTCGAACGTAAACGTCGAAAAAGTTACAAATAATATCATAATGCCGATAAACATGCCGGCATCACCGATACGGTTCACGATAAACGCTTTCATAGCGGCATTGGAAGCAGATTTCTTTTCGTACCAATGTCCGATCAGTAAATACGAACTTAATCCCACCAGCTCCCAGAAGATGTACATCATCAGGAAATTATGCGTAACCACTATACCGTACATCGAAAAAGAGAATATTCCGAGATATGCAAAGTACCGTGAATATCTTACATCTCCCTGCATATAACCGATGGAAAACAAATGCACGAGAAAGCTTACAAGCGCTACGACAACCAGCATGATAACCGACAGGTTGTCGAGCATAATCCCGAGTTCAATCGAAATGGGTCCGATAAACGGTACGTTGCCGAGATCGATCCAGGTAAACTGACTGATGAACGTTTCGGCGGGATACGAAAATAACTTCACGAAAAGAATTATGAGTGAGAAGATCAGTGTCACCCCGAGTATACCCGTTCCCAGCCAGTCTCCGTGCCGCGGGAGTCGCTTGCCGAAGAAGATCAACACCAGGAAACCGAGTAACGGCAGGAATAAGATGTACAGTGCAAGTTGAATGAGTGTATCGGAAGTCATGTACTTATTTCTCCGAAGAGCTTATCTGTTTTATAATTTCTACATTCCGGATTATTCACGTAGCGTACTCACCTCATCTACGTTAACTGTATGAAACTGCTGATAAATATTAAGAACGATGGCGAGTGCAATCGCCGCTTCCGCAGCCGCCAGGATAATAACGAACAGCGCAATCAGATGACCATCAAGCGAGAGGGTTGAAAATCGGGTAAATGCTATAAAATTCACATTTGCAGCATTGAGAATTAATTCTATTCCCATCAAAACCATAATTACGTTCCGGCGGGTAATGACGGCAAGCAGCCCGAGTGAAAACAGGATTGCGCTGATAACGAGAAAGTGTTCGAGACCCGGCTCAGCCAGCCATTGTGGGATCTGTGCAAGACTATATGTCATATCGATTTATCATTAATAATTAGTATGAAACAATCTCATTTCGAATTCATCATCATCACAAAATGAGATTATTTGGATTGTGATTTTGATCGTTCACGGGCAGCCATCATAACTGCTCCGATCATCGCGACCAGAAGCAAGACACCGGCTACCTGCATCGGTAAAATAAACTCGTTTACCAATAATGTTCCGATACCATAGACGGTCGTATCAAATTCCTGATCGGGTACGACACCCCAATCGGTCACAGAGAAAACAAATATCAATATACCCGCTAGAATAGCGGTAAAAATCGTCGCAGGAAGTATGTTCAGGGTTCCGGTTTTCATTTCAACCGAGAACATCCTCGTCGTGAGCATAACACCAAAAATGATCAGCACGAGGATACCGCCCACATAGACGAGAAGTTGTGTCACCGCAACGAAATCGGCATAGAGCAGCACGTACAATGCCGCGACACCGAAAAAGGTAAACATAAGTGCAAACGCCGCGTGAACGATATTTCTGGCGAACACTACCACAAATGCCGATATAACGGTCAGCAGAGCGAAAAAATAAAAGAATAGAACGTAGAGATCCATATGCTAGGATTCCGATTTATTTTCATCCGGTGGATTATTTTTGTTCGAGTCACCGGTTTCCTGTTTTTTAGGTTGGGGTTTCTCACCCGCTGCTTTTTTCTTATCTGTTGTTTCTTTTTTAGCGGCAGCCTTGTCAGCCTGCCATTTTTCGAATTTCATCGCGGCATTCTCGACTTCCGCAGGAGTCATGGTACTGAAATTATATAATAGGTTATGCCGGTCAAATTCCGAAAACTCATACACATCGGTCATCTTTATGCATTCGGTTGGACAAGGATACACGCACAATGCGCAGTAACAGCACTTTGCGATATCGATATCAAACTTTGTTACCCACAACCGCTTCGGATTTCCGGTCGAGGTTACGCCGAGATCATCGGGGGGAACAGCCTTTACCGTCTCGATCGTGATACAGTTAACGGGACACGCTTTCGAACATTGATCGCATCCGATACAGTCATCCATATTGACATAGAGACGGTTTCGTGCTCTGTCCGTCAGTTCCAGTTTCACATCGGGATATTGTATCGTCACCGATTTTGTGAACAGGTGCCTGAACGTGACTCCCATACCGATCCCGATAGTATAGAATGAGTCCCAGATATCTTTAAAATAGCGTTTCATAAATCCTTACTCCTTTTCCCTCTCAGAAAACAATCCTCTTCGTTGTGTTAAAAAATCATTTCCCAAAGCGCAACCAATACCAGATTCACGAAAGCGAACGGAATCAGGTACTTCCAGCAAACATCCATAAGTTGATCAACCCGCAAACGCGGCAGCGTCCATCTCAGCCACATCATGACAAATATAAAGAACATCCCTTTCGAGATCATCCAGAACACACCCCAGATCGGACCTGACATAAAATCGCCGAACGGGCTGTTCCAGCCACCGAAGAAAAGTACGCTGCCAAGCAGAGATACGAGGAACATATCCGCATACTCGGTCAGCATAAACATTCCCCATCGCATACCGGAATATTCGGTGTGGAATCCGCCGACCAGTTCAGATTCCGATTCGGGCAGATCGAAAGGAGTTCTGTTCACTTCGGCAAGTGACGATATGAAGTACAACACAAAAGCAATAAACAGAAACGGGCTATGGAAGATAAGCCAGTTAAAGATTGTCCCCGACTGCATTTCACTGATCGTCATAAGGTTTAACGTACCCGTTGCAACGATCACCGACAGTACTGCGACAACCGTCGGTATCTCGTAACTGACAATCTGTGCCGAAGTACGCATAGCACCGAGTAACGACCATTTATTATTCGACGCCCAGCCCGCCATTAAAATACTCAGGGTCACAATCGATGTCACCGCAAGAATATAGAAGGCACCGACATCGAGATGAGCACCTATGTATTCACTGCTGAACGGAATCACGGCAAATGCCGCGTAGGATCCCATGAATGCGAGGAAAGGCGCGAATTTAAAAAGGAATTTATCCGACCGGCTCGGGACAATATCTTCCTTCTGAATCATTTTTATCATATCGGCTATCGTCTGCGACCATCCGTGCCAACCGCCGGTACGCATCGGGCCGAGTCGATCCTGCATGTGTGCCGATACCTTACGTTCCAGCCAGACGGCGAACAGCACATAGGGGAATACGATCACCATCGGCAGCGCCGCGTGAATGAAGAGCGCCAGGAGCGGATGCGGTAAAAATTGTTCTAAAGTTTCAACCATACATTACCTGCATGAAATACATTTCATAGTGTTATCGATCTATTTCGCCGAGCACGATATCTATACTGCCGACTATTGCAACAACATCTGAGACCATAGAACCCCGTGAGATCGCGGGCAGCACACTTAAATTTACAAAACAGGGAGATCGTGCCTTGACGCGGTACGGACTCATTGAACCGTCGCTTATTATGTAATACCCGAGTTCGCCGCGGGGCGTTTCTGTCCGGGCATAAATTTCACCCTCCGGCGGCCGTATGCGTTTGGGCACTGCGGCTTTTACATCACCCTCATCGGGCATGCGTTCGACGGCCTGAGCAATAATGCGTATACTCTGCTCCATTTCACGGACCCGTACGATGTATCTGTCCCAGCAATCACCGACCGTTCCCATCTCACCTTTACCGACAACGACATCAAATTCAAACTGATCATAGATCGAATACGGATCATCGCGACGGAGGTCCCAGTTTACACCTGAGCCCCTCAGGATAGGTCCTGAGGAAGCATAATTTAGTGCAACATCGGCCGGCAATACTCCAACGTCTGCCGTCCGATCGATAAATATTTTGTTATATGTTAATAAATCGTTGTATTCTTTGATCTTCGGCGGGAAATACTGTACGAAATCACGCACTTTATCCTTAAAGTCCGTGGGGACATCGTGGGATAGCCCGCCCACCCAGATATAATTATAGAGCAGCCGTGCGCCGCAAGTCGATTCGAAAATATCCAGGATACGTTCACGATCGCGGAAGCAATGAAGGAACGGAGTAAATGCACCGATATCGAGGCCGTATGTACCGATCGCGACCAGGTGACTTGCAATCCGCTGTAATTCGGCAAATATCACCCGGATACATTCTACCCGTTCGGAAACTTCGATACCGAGCATACGCTCCATCGCAATAGCGAATCCCAGCTCATTTGAGATAGCGGCAACGTAATCCATGCGATCGACATACGGTATCACCTGCTGATAATCATTCATCGATTCGGAGTGTTTCTCAAAACAACGATGAAGGTAACCTATATGCGGTATGGCATCGACAACAATCTCTCCGTCAAGCACCAATTCTACGCGGAGCACGCCGTGTGTCGACGGGTGCTGCGGCCCCATATTGATGACCATTTCTTCGGTTCGTAATTCTGGCATAGTAGCTGACTCTTACTGGATAAACTATTTAATACGGCACTTTCATGCCGTGGTAATATTCCTGGACTTTATAATCTTTGCGCAGCGGGAATCCATCCCAGTCATCGGGACAGAGAATACGCCGCAGGTCGGGATGACCATCGAAGATAATACCTGTCATATCGTACGCTTCCCGTTCGTGCCAGTTCGCGGTTTTCCATATTGATTCGACCGACTGCACGTGCGGGTTTTCTTCAGGTACAATACATTTTAATGTGAGTGAATGCTTTTTGCGGGTTGCATTGATATGATACGTTACACCGAGGGTAGTATCTTTTTGATAGTGGACGCCGCTCAGACACATAAGGTAATCGAAGTCGAGATCATCGTCATCACGCAGAAATTTAGCCACTTCTTTTATAGCATCGGGCGCAACGACGATAAACGGTACTACTTTCACATCTTCTTTAAATTCAACCTTTTCTTCTCCGAACCTTTCTTTCAAAATTGCATAGATATCTTCAGGTTTTTTCATTCGTATTGAGTGCTATCATTTTCTGTTTCTATGATTGTATCGATCTTAATTATGCAGTCTTTTTCTTTGCAAGACTCTCTGAACGGATTTTTTCATGTAACTTCAGGAATCCTTCGAATAATGCTTCCGGCCGCGGTGGACATCCGGGTATGTAGACATCGACGGGCACGACACGATCCACTCCCTTCAGTACATGATATCCATGTTCCCAGTACGGACCGCCGCACGTTGCACACGAACCCATACTGAGTACATAGCGCGGTTCCGCCATTTGCTCATAGAGTCGTTTGATTCGGGGTCCCATTTTTATGGTTACGGTACCGGCAACGATCATCACATCTGCCTGCCGGGGCGAGGCACGCGGAATAATGCCGAACCGGTCAAAGTCATAATGTGATGCCGCAGCCGCCATCATTTCAATGGCACAACATGCAAGGCCGAACTGCATATACCACAGCGAGGATAGACGGGCCCAATTAAAAAGGTTATCTATTGATGTAATAATGATATTGCTGTTTTCAAACTGTTTATCGAGTAAACCCATATCTAACTCCGGATATCAATATGTTAGGTCAGAACTTCTTCCCGCTCTTCACGACGCACCGGGTCTTCGATGACACCGACGCCTTTCTCGTACCGTGGTATTCTCGGAACGGGTTTATCCCATCTCAGATCTCCCTTGCCCAGCTCATAGGCAAAACCGACAAAGATCAAAAATACAAATACCGCCATCGCCCCGAATGCATACCATCCGAAATCCTTATAAACGACAGCCCAGGGAAATAATAGAACGACCTCAACATCAAAGATTAAAAACATCAATGCAACGACATAAAATCTGATATTGAAACGTATCCATGATTCACCGACAGGATCTTCACCGCATTCATAGGTAGATAATTTTTCGTGCGAAGGCCGATTTGGTCTGAGGATCCATGCTGCAATCATACTCGCTGCTACGACCAGAATACCCAGCAGCATAAAGAGAAACACTTTACCAAATTCTGTGAGCATGTTTTACATCCTTGCGTACAAAGAATTGTGCAGAAATAAAGAAGTTAGTTCAAGATACAAACGTGCTGTGTAAAATGCAATAACTTCATGAAACTTATTGGTACAATATATTGTTGAGTGCATCTAATCTTTTTCATCGGACCTTTCGGGATGCCATGGGACATCTTTTTCACCATAGCGGACATTTGCAATACGCGCAAGTACAAACAGCAGGTCCGACAAACGGTTTAGATAGACGATCACGAGCGTGTTGATCTCTTCGTGTTTCGATAATTCAAACGTATCGCGTTCTGCCCTCCTGCATATAGTGCGCGCGACATGCAAAGCTGCAGCCCCCGGTGTACCGCCGGGCAGAATGAAATAGCGCAGAGGTTCCAGCTCTTCCTCGTGCCGGTCGATTTCCCGCTCGAGTCCGGATATATGGCGTTCTTTTACACGTACAGTTTTTGCTTCCTTTACTCCGGTCGGCGTGGCTAGATCCGCGCCGACCATAAAGAGTTCTTCCTGTAATGTCCGTATCACCTGAATAAGCTGTTCATTCCCGGTAGACGCCGCCGCAACACCCAGCATTGCATTTAATTCATCGACCGTTCCGTATGCACGTATTCTCAGTGAATCTTTCATCACCCTCCTGCCGCCGAAGAGCGAAGTTTCTCCTTTGTCGCCGGTACGGGTATATATTTTCATACTTATTTACTCATATCGGCTAATGTATCGAAGAAATACGCGGAGGTTTTAATTCCGTTATGAAAATTATCGAGATTGAAGTGTTCGTCAGGCGAATGCGGATTATCCGTCGGTAACCCAAAGCCCAGCAACACCGGCGTTGCACCCAATACCTGCTGGAAGGTCACCACGATAGGTATCGAACCGCCTTCGCGCTGATAGAGCGGCTTTTTACCGAAACCTTTTTTCAACGCCTCGGTAGCAGCCGATACTCCGAGACTGTCGATCGGTGCAAGTGCCGGCCTGGCACCGTGCATTTCATGCAATGTAACGGTGATATTCTTCGGAGAGATATTCCTGATATGTTTTTTGAACAAGACCGCGATTTTTTTCGGATCCTGATCCGGGACAAGACGCATACTTATTTTCGCGTGTGCCTGTGAGGGAAGAACCGTTTTCGCACCCTCACCGGTGAACCCGCTCCACATACCGTTAATTTCAAACGTCGGCCTTGCCCATACGCGCTCGAGCGTGCTGTATCCCTTCTCACCGAATAATTCTTTCACACCGAGCGTTTTAGCATATTTTTTTTCGTTGAAAGGTAGTTTCGCAAATGCGTCGCGCTCTTTCTTCGTAAGTTTTCGGACATCATCATAAAAGCCGGGAATTTTAATCTTTCCGTTTTTATCCTTCAACGAGGCAAGCATCCCGGCAAGACCCTGTGCCGGATTTTGTACTGCTCCACCAAATGACCCCGAGTGCAGGTCCCTGTTCGGACCCGTCACATCTATCTGGAAGTATGACAAACCGCGAAGACCGTAACAAATGGTGGGTACCCCTTTGGCGTACATTGCAGTGTCGGATATCAAGACGATATCCGCTTTTAATTTTTCTTTGTTTTCCCGGACAAAGGTTTGGAGGTTTTCAGACCCGATTTCCTCCTCCCCCTCGATAATCATTTTCAGATTGACGGGTAATGAGCCATGATGTTTCATATACGCCTCAATGGATTTGAAGTGCGTAAAGACCTGTCCTTTATCGTCTGTGGATCCCCTGGCATACAGATCCCCGTTCCGGATGGTCGGTTCGAACGGACCGTTTGTCCATAAATCGATCGGATCGACGGGCTGAACGTCATAGTGCCCGTATAAAAGCACCGTGGGCTTTCCCGGCGCTCCCATCCATTCCGCATAAATAATCGGATGACCTTTCGTCTCTATAAACTCGACGTGATCGATCCCTATATTCCGGAGGTGCGTCTCCACCCATTTTGCGCACGTAAAGGTTTCGTCTTTATGCTGTGGCGAGCTGCTGATACTCTCCATTCGCAGAAAATCGGATAATTCATCAACATAACGGTCTTTATTTTCATCGATATATGAAATGATAGTATTCATCGGAGCTCCTTGTTTCGGTAGGTTTACGTTCCTAGTACTTGAAGGTTTTACCAAAGATACTAACCTTCAGGCAAAAATTCAAAAAAACCTTTTTAAATCTCAATTATTTTTGGTAATTTGTTTATACCTGATGTCATCAAATCGCAAAGAAGGTGTTGAATTTCTTGACAGTGGCATTATTTTTAATTACTTTTTTAATCAAAATTATTCCTGAAACATATTTTAGTACCTGTTCTGTGAATACAACTGTTGACGTATTAAACATTTTACTTCCCCTGCTGTATGGGGGTTTACTTTTTCTGTACGGGAGGTCATTCTTCAAAACCGCTTCCCGTGCGGACAGACTAAAGACGGCAGCACTGGCGGTGACGGTGATCATTCACCTTATCTATTTACTGTTACGGACCATTTTGTTCAATCATCCGCCGATCACGACACCGTTTGAGATAATGACCGTTATCGCATTCTGTATTGCGGCCGCATATCTCTTTATAGAAGGTATATCCAAAGTACACGGAACGGGTTTATTCGTACTGATACCTGCGTTCTTCTTTCAGATAATTTCAACGTTACTGATCAGCGACCTTGGCGAAGTGCCGGAAATCTTACGCAGCAACCTTCTGGGTTTCCACGTTACGAGCGCTCTTCTCGGATATGCAGCGATTGCCGTGGGAGCAATGTACGGATTGCTTTACCTCATGCTGTACCATGATATAAAATCAAATCATTTCAGCGTCATATATAAACGTCTGCCCAATCTCGAGATACTCGAATCGATGAGTTTTCGATCAACACTCTTCGGATTCATCTGTCTGTCAATTGCAATCGGTGTCGGATTATTATGGCTCCCGATCGCATTTGGCGAGATATTTTACTCGGACCCGAAACTGATAGGATCGTTGTTTATCTGGGTACTCTACGCCGTCGGTTTGGTGAGCAAAAGGGTTGCCGGATGGCATGGCCGGAAGATCGCCGTGTTACATGTCTCAGCTTTTATTATTGCGATTTTTTCAATAACAATAGTTAACTTTTTCTTTCGCAGTTTTCATCAATTTTATTAATTCGCTCATAGTGTTGTAGAGAGAAGTTGAAAATAGATTGTACCATTACTATGCGGGACTGATCAAAGTATATGAATCTCCTCTCCATCGGAGCCAATCATAGGACAGCACCAATCGATATTCGCGAACGATTGTACTTTTCCGAAAAGGAACTCGAACGCGCCTATGAAGTGTTGCTCAACAAATATGGATTTAAAGAAGCCGTTATAGTTTCCACGTGTAACAGGACAGAAATTTACACCGTCACCAATCCGTTCACGATGCGGTACGGTGATCTATTAAATTTTATCAAAGAACAAAAAAATGCGTCTGATTTTGTAAAGCCGGAATACTTCTACCGGCAGTTTGCAAGCGGTGCAGCCAACCATCTGTTCAGTGTCGCCTCAGGCATCGACTCAATGATTGTCGGCGATATACAAATTCTCGCACAGATCAAAGATGCCTATTACTATGCCGAGCAGAAGAAAACAACCGGTTTTTTAATGAATCGTGTCTTCAACACCGCGTTCCGGGTTGGCAAGCGGGCACGGAACGAGACGGAAATCGGTGAAGGCGCCGTGTCAATTTCATATGCAGCGGTGGAGCTGGCCAGTAAAATTTTCGCCGACCTTTCAAAAAAACGGGCGCTGTTAATCGGTGCGGGCGAGACCGGGGAACTGACCGCAAAACATCTGAAGAACAAAGGTATCGGAGAACTCCGCATCACCAACCGAACCAGGCAGCGAAGCCAGGAGCTTGCAGACCGTATCGGCGGACGCGTCGTCGAATTCGAGAATTTTATCGGAGAATTGAAACAATGCGATATCGTCATCAGCTCGATCTCGTCCGATGAACATATACTGAAAGCACCGATGTTGCAGGGGATCATGAAGCAGCGCGGATCGGAACCGCTGTTCATCATCGATATCGGCGTCCCGCGGAATATCGATCCCGCGTGTAATAAATACGAGAGCGTGTTCCTTCACGATATCGATTCATTAAAACATATTATCGACAGGAACCTCGAAAAACGAAAAGCAGAGATTCCGATCATCGAAAAAATCATACGCGAAGAATTAGTGGAGTTATTCAAGTGGTATAACTCGCTGAAACTAAATCCGACAATCAGCGATTTGCGACAGATGTTCGAGTTTATCCGGCAGGCAGAGGTTGAAAAACACATCAACCGGTTCAACAAGGATGACCGGGAACTGCTCGATCTCGTAACAAAACGTATCGTCAATAAATTGCTCCACACGCCCATGACGACGCTCCGGACCAGTAACGGCGATCCGCAGGAGGATACTCTGTCGCATATAAGCACGATCCGGAAATTGTTCGGCCTCGAAAGGAAAGATTAGGAATGCCGGAAACAGTTCGTATCGGCACTCGCAGCAGTGCACTCGCATTATGGCAATCGGAGTTTATTAAAGAGCAACTGGAAGCTTTTTATCCCGATCTCATTGTCGAGATTATACATATAAAAACCAAAGGAGATAAAATACTCGATGCCCCGCTTTCGAAAATCGGAGATAAGGGCTTATTTACAAAAGAACTCGAAGTCGCGTTGCTCGATGCACGCATCGATATTGCGGTACATAGCTTAAAAGATCTCACGACGACACTTCCCGAAGGATTGACGCTCGGCGCGGTAACAAAGCGTGAGGATATCAGGGATGTCTATATCGCTCCGCCGGGGAAAAAATATAAAGGACTTGAGGATCTGCCCCGGGGAGCAACCATTGCAACGGGGAGTTTACGCAGACGCTGCCAGCTGCTTGCCTACCGACCCGATCTGCATATTTGCGACATCCGCGGTAACATACATACCCGGATGCAGAAACTTGATGCATCGGAGTGGGACGGTATGCTGCTTGCTTCCGCCGGCCTATTGCGAATGGGATGGCATGAAAGAATGACGCAGATAATCGATCCGGGAATAATACTCCCCGCGGTCGGTCAGGGTGCTCTCGGAATCGAAATCCGCGAGCATGACGAGAGGATCGTTGCATTGCTCGGTCCGCTCAACGATACCGTTACCCGGCAGGCGACACTCGCCGAACGTGCATTGCTGAAACATCTTGAAGGAGGGTGTCA
>SLQE01000149.1 GCA_007131635.1 Bacteroidota bacterium
CAGAATGGGGCCGTAGCTCAGCTGGGAGAGCGCGTGAATGGCATTCACGAGGTCGAGGGTTCGATCCCCTTCGGCTCCACATAGGCCACAGAACGTTCAAACGATAAGACGTGCACAATTTTCACGGCGTGCAGTGCAATTATCGGGTTAAAAATAATTTGTGTACCGATAACGGCGCAAGGTAAGAATACCGGCGCCGTTTTTCATTCAAATGTAAACATGATTATCCGGGAGGTACAAACAATATGCGGGGATTGATGATAGTCGGACTGTTTGTTTTATTTCTCTTTACGTTCGGGTGCGAAGATACGGTAAGACCGGCGGATATTGTTTTTCCGGATGTCAATGTAAGTTATAGTCAACACGTACAGCCACTCTTTGATCAGACCTGCGCCTTTTCCGGCTGCCATAATGATGCGACGCGGGCGGGCAATTTAAGTTTAACCAGTTATCACAATCTTACACAGAGACCCGATATTGTCTTTCCGGGAAATCCGGAAAGCAGTTTACTCTATATCCGAATCAGCAGTCAGCAACTCGGTCCTCAGATGCCGATGAACAGACCCCCGTTAAATCGCAATCAACAGCAGGGTATCCGAACCTGGATTAACGAAGGGGCCGAAAATAATTAAGTCTATTGTGTTCGTTCGGGATTTACGCGGATATCTCTCCCCCACATCAGCTTGGAACGAAGGACATCATAATAACTCCGTACCCTGCGCTTTATCAGTTTAACTTCTTTGTCCGATCTTCTAAATTTCATTTCAACGGGTATGGATAATCTCCTTTGCAATTGCCCGTCCACCGAGAGTTGGACAAACGGTTCGGGAGAGGATATGACCACTCTGATCTCTTTATCCGCGGGAATAATTACCGGCCGTGCATTCAGGGTATGCGGACTGATCGGGGTTATGATCAATACATCCGTGTCGGGCGCAACGATGGGACCTCCGCATGATAAAGAATACGCGGTCGATCCGGTCGGAGTACTTATGATGAGTCCATCACCTTTAAACGTTATCAGGTAATCCTCGTCGACATAGGTTTCAACGTCTATAACCCGCAACATTCCCCCACGGTCTACCACAACATCGTTAATACCAAAAATATCATCTTCGCCGTTTCCATTAGTAGAACAATCGATTGTCAGGCGGTTACTGACAATATAATCACCGCGTAATATTTCGTCGATGCATTCCGATAATTCGTCTGTAGAAACCTCGGAAAGGAAACCAAGCTTACCGAGATTGACGCCGAGAACCGGCTTATCCCGCACCGCTGCCCGGCGAGCGTAACGGAGTATCGTTCCGTCACCACCCAATGCAATCACTATATCAGATTCGTTAAAGACGGCATCCAGATCCCGCACTGTATCTTTGCGAATTGAAATCAGTTCGGTTGAATCCTGTAAGGTTTCAATAATATCGTTATCAAGGATATACCCTGCCTTAACGGCATCTATTTTTTTTATGAGGCCTGAAATTGCTGAAGCAAAATTTTCTTTTTGGACATTACCAACTATGCCGAATTTCATTATTCTTCTTTCTTTTCAGTTGTTGCGTCAGATGTCTCATCGGTATCGCCGGTCTTCTCTTCGGTTGTTTTCCCGGTCTGATCCTCATTTTTCCGATCTCTTTCGTAGACATAATTCAATCTCAATTCCTGTAAAACGGATTTCATCAATTTATTTTCATATTCATCCCTTTTCCCCTCGGTTTTTCTCTCAAGCATTTCAAGGATATCGATCGATATCTTTGCCTGATCGAGATCCCGTTCGATTTTATCAGTGAGGGGGTTTTTCAGTTTTCCCATATGTTGCATCGCGGCAGTTTGAAACATAATAACAAGATTGGTAAACAACATCTGATCCATGTTCCGATTGGTATCCATAGTACACCTCTCTCTTAGTTTATATATGGAATTGCATCTCGTATAATTTGTGGTATAAACCCTTTGATTTTTTGATTAATTCGGCGTGCGTGCCGCGCTGAATAATATTCCCGCGGTCGATAACGAGAATCATATCGGCATTCCTGACCGTTGACAAACGATGTGCGATAACAAACGACGTACGGTTCTGCATAAGTTTGTCTATGGCTTCCTGGACAAGGAGTTCGGACTCCGTATCGAGCGCACTTGTCGCTTCGTCGAGTATCATAATCGGAGGATTTTTCAAAAGGGCACGGGCAATGGATATGCGCTGCCGCTGTCCGCCCGATAATCGTACCCCGCGATCACCGATGATCGTTTCGTATCCGTCGGGGAATGTTTTAATAAAAACATCTGCGTTTGCAGCTTTTGCAGCCTCGAAAATAATATCATCCCTGCAATCATCCAGTCCGTACGCAATATTGTTACGGATAGTATCATTAAAAAGGATGGTTTCCTGCGTGACAATCCCGATCAGGCGACGCAGTGATTTTACTTCAATATCCCTCAGATCATGACCATCGATCATGATCGAACCGTCAACCGGATCATAAAATCTCGGAATCAGATCTATCAACGTTGTCTTCCCGCTGCCGCTCGGCCCGACCATTGCGATGACCTCTCCTTTTTTAACGGTAAAACTGATATCCTTCAATATCACCTCCCCATTGTCCGGTATATTCACCGGAGTGCTGGAGGGATATGAAAATGTAACATTTTTAAACTCAATGTCCCTGTAGAAACCATCCAATACGACCGCTCCCGGTCTACTTTTTATTGTCGGTTCCGTGTCCATGACCACAAAGACACGTGCAGCAGCCGCGGCAGATTCCTGCAGTCTGTTGAACACAGAGGTAAGATTTTTCATTGGCGGCATCATCTGGAATATTGCAAACAGGAATCCCATGAATTCTGCGGGACGTAACGTACCCAGTTCCAGTACCTGTCTTCCGCCATAATAGATGATTACCACACCCGCAATAACGGATAGAAATTCGGTTACCGGATGTGCAAGATGACGCATGCGCGCGATCTTTAACATACGCCTGAAATATTGCCGTGTCTGTTCGGTAAACTTGTTGGTCTCGAACTTTTCCATCCCAAATGCCTTGACGATCTTTACTCCGCTGATCGTTTCCTGCAACACACTTGTAATATCCGCCATTTTTTGTTGCGACTTACCCGTGTCTCTCTTTAAACGTTTTCCGATCATCCTGATGAAGAGCATCGTGACCGGGATGACTCCTATCGAGATCAACGTAAGTTGCCAGGAAATCATAAGCGCTATCATTAAAAAGACAAGCACGAGGAGCGGTTCACGGACAAGATTCAGAAAACTTGCGCCGATACTGTGCTGCACAATGGTGACATCATTGGTGATTCGTGATATGAGATCTCCGGTCCGCTTGCCGGAAAAATAGGATAAACTGAGTTTATGGAGATGGCGGAATATATCGTCGCGCAAATCCTTCACAACCCCCTGTTCGACAAAGGCCAGCATATAGGATTGTAAAAAACCCGCTATGTTTTTAAGAAAAAATACCGTGATAATGATTACACAAATGCGGAAGAGTGCATCAAACTGGTCACCTGTAAAAACGAAACCGGCAAACCAGAGAGAAAGGGCCTGACGAAGCTGCTGGAAGCGACCGACAACTGCCGGCGTATCCTCATCTGATTCCGGTTCGGTTTGCTCGATTGCCTGCGGCCCCCCTTCGGCATAATCCTGATCGAACAATGTCTCGAGTAAGGGTATTGTTAAATATATCGATAAACCGCTGAAAACCGAGAAGAAGATCGTAAACACGATCGACGCGAAAAGGTGTTTCCAGTACGGTTTAGCGTATCGAAAAATCCTGAGGTAAATATTCATGCTCACCGAACTACAAGATTAACCAGCTTATCTTTTACTATAATGGCTTTCACAATCTGTTTACCATCGATGTATCGCTTGATATTCTCATTTGACAGTGTCATTTCTTTCAGAACATTTTGATCTGTTCCGGCTGATACGACAAATTTCGCCCGTATCCTGCCGTTGACCTGCGCAACGATGGTTACCTCTTCTATGTTTAATGCCGATTCGTCACATCGGGGCCATGTCGCTGACGTAAAAATACTCTCGGTTTGGCCACACATCTCCCATACCTCTTCGGCGAGATGAGGGGCAAATGGTGCAACCATTATTATGAAATTCCGAATCGTATGCACAAAGACAGTTTTTTCGATATCGGACCGCTGGTGCATACTCTGGGTGTAACGCGAGATTTCATTCAGCAGCTCCATCAATGCCGCGATAGCAGTATTAAATTGAAATCTTTCGGTATCAACGGAAAGCTTTTTAATGGTTTGATGACATTTACGATAGAGATTACGTGCATCTGATTCAAGGGTATCGAACAGTATCCGATCATCTCTAAACTTTCCGGCCAGGTATGATGTATTCTCGATGATGAGATGATAAACCCGCCGAACAAATCGATCGATTCCCACTATACCTGCATCCGACCAATCTCCCCCCTCTTCATACGGTCCCATAAACATCAGATACATCCGGAAAACGTCTGAACCGTACCGATCGATAAAAGAATTGGGATTCACGACGTTCCCTTTTGATTTCGACATTTTGGCGCCCTGATTTGTAATCGTGCCCTGATGCACTAAACTCAAAAACGGCTCATCAAAACCGATATAACCGGCATCGCGCAATGCTTTCGTTATAAAACGAGCATATAACAAGTGCATCACCGCATGTTCGGCACCCCCGACATATTTATCCACAGGAAGCCACTGATTTGTCGTCTCTTTGTCAAATGGTGCAGTATCGAGCGTGGCGCTGGGGAAACGCAAATAATACCATGATGAGCATACAAACGTGTCCATTGTATCCGGGTCGCGTTTTGCCCCGCTTCCGCACTTCGGGCAGGTAGTATTCATGTAGCTTTCACTTCGTGCAAGCGGGGATTCTCCCGTTGGTTTAAAATCCACATCGGTCGGAAGCTCTACCGGAAGTTGATCTTCCGGGACAGGCACTTCACCGCAGGTATCACAATGAATGATGGGTATAGGTGCTCCCCAGTATCGCTGGCGGGAAACGAGCCAATCACGGAGTCGGTAATTTATTTTCCGTTTACCGACTCCTCTTTCCTCCAATTCATCCGATATTTTTTCGATACCCGTCTTGGAATCCATCCCCGTGTATGCACCCGATTGTATCATCGTTCCTTCATCTATGTAAGCTTTTTCAAGCGGCTCATGTTCATTTTTCCCGGGTTCAAGTATAACATTTCGAATCGGCAAATCAAATTGTTTTGCAAATTCGAAATCCCGCTCATCGTGTCCCGGAACCGCCATCACGGCACCCGTACCATAGCTGTAAAGCACATAGTCTGCAATCCAGACGGGTATTTTTTCATCATTGATCGGATTCACGGCATAGGCACCCGTCGGGACTCCGGTTTTTTCTCGATCTATAGCCTGGCGATCAATTTCTGTCTTTTTACTTGCTTGCTCAATATATCGTGCGACATGTTCCTTATTTTCAGGAGTTGTTATTTTACTGACCAGCGGGTGTTCGGGGGCGAGCACCATATAGGTCACGCCGAAAAGTGTGTCGGGACGCGTGGTAAATACCTTTAATGCATCACCGGTATCGGTAATAGTAAATTGTATTTCAACGCCCGTGCTTTTACCAATCCAGTTACGCTGCATCAATTTAGTTTTTTCGGGCCAGTCCAGATTATCCAGATGCTCTAAAAGTTCATCTGCATAGTTGGTTATCCTGAAGAACCACTGAACCAGGTCCTTCTTATTGACCGGTGAACTACAGCGTTCACACAATCCCTCAATGACCTGCTCATTTGCAAGCACGGTCTGACAACTCGGACACCAATTGACCGGTGCTTTCGCCCGGTATGCATTCCCGTTTTTATACAATGTTAAAAACAGCCATTGGGTCCATGTGTAATATTCCGGAACCGACGTATCGATCTCGTAGCGCCAGTCATACATCGCCCCGATTCTTTTTAATTGAATGCGTATATCCTCGATATTTTCCTGTGTACTTTTGTGTGGATGTACACCTGTCTTCACGGCAGCATTTTCGGCAGGCAGGCCGAATGCATCGTATCCCATCGGCTGGAAAACCCGTTTACCCGTTAGTTTCTTAAAGCGAGCCCATGTATCTGTCGGACCATAATTAAACCAATGTCCGATATGCAGTTTTGATGCCGACGGGTAAATAAACATTACAAGACAATATAACTTATGTACGGGATCTGTTACATCAATGTGGTAGGTACCTTCTTTTTCCCATCTTTTCTGCCATTTTTTTTCAATTTCTGCCGGATTATATTTCATATTCAAAACGCATTCCGAATTAATACAAAAAAACTTTCAAATTACTTTAAGTTAGTAAAATTAAACAATTTAAGTAGATTAGTCAAATTGAAGTTTATTGTGCCTTCAGCACAAGTGCGGTAATATCATCGGATTGATTGGTGGGATCAGCATATTGTTGAACCGAACGGACGATGGAGTCAAGTATTTCCTGTGCCGGTTCACCGTTTTTTTCCCGTATCAATTCTTCGAGACGTTCTTCCCCGTATTCCTCGAGTTGTCTGTTCATTGCTTCACTGATGCCATCCGTGAACAGTACAAATAAATCGCCCGATTTCATTGAAATAACATCGTGTTCGTATTTGGAAACTGATCGAAGCACACCGAGAATCATTCCCCCTTTTTCGAGTCGATGCAACGATCCATCGGCTCTGAAATAGTAAGGTGGATTATGTCCGGCATTGACATACTTTAACGTGTTTTCTTTTGCATCGAGAATAGCCCAGAAGAAGGTAATAAATTTATCTGCCGAAGTATTATCGTATATCAAATCATTAACGCGTGAAGTCGCATCTGCAATGGTGATATCAAGTGGAGCAAGAGCGCGAATAGTGGCCTGGAGGTTTGCCATAAGGAGAGCCGCCGGTGTACCTTTTCCCGAAACATCCGCGATCACGAGCAGATACCGGTTTTCGCCCAATTGAACGACATCGAAATAATCACCCCCCACCTGTTTTGAAGCTATCGTACAGGCGGCAATTTGATATCCGGGAATCGTCGGCAGTGTTTTCGGCAGCAATCCCTGTTGTATTTCATAAGCAATTTTCAATTCTTCTTCAAGCCGCTGTTTCTCGAGCATCTCTTCAAAAAGTTGCATATTCTCAAGTGATGTCATAGCAAGATTACCAAGGGACGAGAGAAATTCGAGGTCTTTTTGCGTATACGGAACAGCGGTCATTCGTTTTCCCAGTAACATAATACCTTTTGTTATCCCCTGACGGGCCATAGGGACGACGAGGTTGATGTCGTATTCGTGAAGGCATCGGAACGTGTCGGGTTGAAACATACCGGTAATTTCGGTTATGATTTCCGGTTTGGTACACTTCATAAGATCGTGCAGAACTTCCTGCTTGACCTCTTTTACGGGTAAACGGGATGCGATCACTTCACACTGACCGTTATTATCCACACAAATGAGATACCGGTTGGTACCGAGATGACCGAGCAGTGAAAAAATGAGCACTTTGACAACCTGGTCGTGACGAATAACGGAACTAAACTCCTTACTCAATTCGAACAATGTGTTCAGTTCCTGGATTTTGTAGTCGAGATTTCGGTTTGCCTCTTTTAATTCTTCAAGAATTGCAGTTTTCTGGATTGCCGTTGCTGAAATGTTAACTAACGAACGAAAAAATATTTCTTCCGATGCGGTAAATGTAGTGTCGCCTATTCGCTTCCCCAGGCAAACTATTCCGATCAGTTTATTCTGGACGGTTAAATCCTGAATATGTGATATCCCCATTCGTTGTAACCGTGTCAACCACGGAAATGTTTGTTCATCGAGAGAGTCAACGGATATTTCGGTTATCGGTTCCGGAGATATTTGCGTTGTTTCTTGTTCTTTTATCTCATGCATCCCTTTCACTTTCGCAACGCGAAAGATATTATGTTCTTCACGCAGAAATATCACACCCCGCGTAAAACGTAGCTTTCCCATAAGGGTAAAGAGGATATTGTTCAGAATAAAATCGATATCGAAAGATGAGTTGATGGTACGGGTAAATTCGACGAGCGGTTGTAATTCAAACGGTGATGATGAAGTTGTAGGACGGTTGGTTACAGGCATATGTGCGTCAGACAGTTAGGATTATTATTGTAAATATTTTATTAGAAAAACCCGGTTCTTTACACCCGGTTGAATTTGATATTCTACCTTATCCACAAGCGACTTCATCAGGTACATACCGAATCCTCCGCGCTTATAACTTCTCACATGCTCTCTCATGTCAGGCATTTTGATTGCTTTCGGTTCAAAGGGCATGCCATAATCTTCGATCACTATCTCAAACGTATTATTGCGGGCGTTTAATTTTAGGTAAATCGTATTATCTCCGGAATATTTGTACGCGTGCTTGATAATGTTCGTACAGGCTTCATCGACGGCAAGGGTGATTTTACCTACTTCATCATCGCTGAATCCAAATTTTTTCGCTTCCTCGGATATAAAGTTCCTTACTTTGGTCAAATAAGACGTTTTACTTTTAATAATCAATTCTTTCAAATTCTTTTTTTCCGAATTATGTTTCACGGCTATGGTTCTCCTGAAACCTATCCTTATACGGTTAAGAAATGATTAATTATTTTTTGCATTCGTGAATTTCTCGACCGCTTCTTTTTCATCTTTAAATATTTCATACAACAAAGGAAAACCCAGCAAATCGAATACGTTGAACACCTTATCGGTCATGTTCGAAAACTTTATATCTCCCTGCTTTTCTCTGAGGTCCTCGACAAAAGCCATAAAAACACCCAAACCGGCACTACTGATATAACTCAAATTTGAGCAGTTTACCACTATCAGATGGTTTCCTTTGTCAATGAGGTCCTGAAACGTCTCTTCAAGTTTAGGAGCGGTATGTGCGTCGAGATATCCTTTTAATTCGAACACATGCACCGGCTCAACATTACGGACCTTTATTACAAAATCAGTCATTGCATAATCTCCTTACATGTATATACGAAACTATTCAAGCTATGTTTCTCTTTAAGATAAGAATTGTCAGATCATCGTCGAATGAATCTAAACCCGTATACGAAGTAATATCATCCAATATCGCTTTCCTCAGTTCTTGCGGGTTGAGATGACTATTGTTTACGATCGTGCCGATCAGACGCTCCGTACCGAATTCTTCTCCTTCCGGGTTTCTGGCCTCCGTCACACCATCGGTATAAAATACACAAATATCACCCGGGCCGACAGATATAGACTCCTCTTCAATAACTTCATTAAACAACGATGCCCCCGTCAAGCCCAGTCCGATACCGGTTGGTTTATGTAGATTCACCTTTCCATTTTGAAAATGTATCATAGGACAATGTCCCGCCCTCGATAGACCCAGTGTTGCATTTTCAATATTGAGAATAGCATAAATTAATGAAATGAAAGCACTTTTCTCAATACTTCCGAATAGTGCATTGTTTGCCTTGATCAAAAATTCTGTCGTTGATGTACAGGATTTACTCAATGCCTGGAAGATTCCCTTAAGTTCTGCCATATAGAAAGCTGCGGAAACCCCCTTGCCGGATACATCACCGACAACGATTCCAATCCGTTTTTCACCGAGAATTGCAATATCGTAATAATCTCCCCCGACTTCAAATGCCGGAGAAGAAAATGCATCCAGTTCAAAGCCAGCCAATTTCGGGATAGTCTGACTTAACAGCTTCTTTTGCACTTTCTGCGCAACCATCAGTTCCTGCTGCAGCCTTTCCCGCTTGATGGATTGTTCGATCAATCTCGAGTTTTCAATTGCGATTGAAGCGTTATCGGCAAATGTCGATATAAGAGCCGTATCTTCCTCATCAAAACCATATTCTATTGTTTTTGCAGCATAGAGTATTCCGATCAATTCATTCTGCGAGAGCAGCGGGACACAGATAAGAGAGCCGATGTTTCTTACCGACTGAGCAATATTACGTGTCCTCCGGTCCCGGATGAATTCATCAACCACAACAACTTTTTTTGTTTCGATGCTGTATCGGCGCAGGCCCGTATCATCGCCTGTAATAAGGTCAATCTCAGCAGGCATAATGTTTTTATGAGCAACAAGCTCAAAGCGAATTGTTCCCCCGCCTGCATCATCGTGTCGTATGATTTCAAGCCAGGCGCTCCGGGCTTCAGACACTTCGATAGTCAAATTTGTCACGGTTTGCACAAGATCTTTAAAATCGAATACCCGGGTAATTAATTTGCTGAGGTTTTGCACCGAACTTAATTCAATGCGTTTTCTATCGAACGCTTCAGCCGTAGGTAAATGGAAGAGGGAGACTACAAAACTCATTCCGAAATAGATAACGCTGAATATAGCAACGATCCGGACAAAAAATTGTAACGGATAGCTGTAATACAATAGACTTTTGTTGATAAAACCGTTCTCGGATAAGGTTACATTAAAAATTATAAACAGGATAAAAAGCAGTAAACTGTAGCCGATGCTAAACATCTTTTCGCGCTTTGATAAATAAACAATCCATGAAAACTTAAATGAATTGGCAATACCGGCTATAACTGCCCCCATAAAAAGTATATACGACAGGGTACTTTTTTCAAGGGACTGAAGATTCCAGGTCGATAGTGAAGCGGCTCCGAGCAAAACCAGGAAAATAATAAAATTTCTCTGTGTTCCCTTTCTTCTCTTAAAAAATATTAGTTGGGAAATCGTATACAGAAAAATAATAGCCGCTGTCCCGCTTATGACGCTTGCGAGACTGAAGAACAATAACGTCAGATAATCGGTGGGAGTAATCTGCATTTCAACAGCTTCGTATCCATCAATTGAAATCAATCTGAGGATGAGAAAAACTGCCAGAAATGAAAGGATAGTTATGAAAATTATGCCGAATAAACGTAGTGCCTGTACCGACCGTTTCGGCATTATCGTCCTGATAAAGAGATATATACCGACGAAGGTAAGGACGACAAACAGATTACGTAACTGTACAATAAGACCGAAATCTATTTCAAGGTTTTTCTGGACGGCATCTATGAAAAACACAATGAGAAATAAAACACCTGCAACCGCGAGGGAGACCGCACCACTGATCTTCGTCATAATATTTTGTGTGATAGATAGCTTCATACCTTCAATTTTTTCCAACCTCCGGAACGAAATTTAAAAAGCATAATACCGCTATACATAATGATATATACAGGAAGGGCCAACCAGGCACCTTTCGATCCCATATCGAGGGTGACGGCGAACAGATAAGCACACGGTAAAAAAATTATCCAATGTGTCAGGATATCGCTTATCATAACAAATACGACCGCCCCGGCCGCCTGCAACGCATTTGCAAGAATAATTCCCACACCATAAAAGATTTGTGCCGCACCCGCAATACGTAACAGCGGAATCGCCCGATCTAAAACAGTCTCGTTTGTCGTAATTATTAATAGTACATACTGGGGAAAAACGATAAATACGATCCCGACAATGATAGTGAAAATCGTTCCGAGTTTTGCGGTTTCGTAGCCGTATATCTGAGCAAGGAACATTTTCTTATTACCCATATGGTGACCGATCAGTGTCTGAGCTGCAATCCCAAAACCAAACAACGGCATAAACGATATAAAGAGTGCCGTAATCACCACCTGTGAAGCCGCCTGTTCTACGACACCGACTATTCCGTTAATCGCGAGAAAAACCAGAAATCCACCGAGTATAAAAACATTCTGAAAAGATACCGGTAATGATATTTTAAAAATCGACCGGATGACATCCCCGGACACTGAGAGTTCTTTGTAATATCTGTATGGTATTCGATAATTTCTCACAAATGTTACAAACAGGAAGAAAAAAGTACTTGCACCAATTCCAATCGTGGAAGCCAGTCCCGCACCGCCCAGCTCCATTCTCGGGAATCCAAAATTACCGAAGATCAGACAGTAATTAAAAAAGATATTCAGGACATTCATTATAATCGCCGAGATCAAAAATATATTCGTTCTGCCGATGCCGTAAAAAAAACCGCGGTAAGAAACGCTGACAAGAAAAAAAGGCAGGCCGATAAATCGATACATCATATAGTCCGACCCGGCGGTTGACACATTCCTATCGCTCGAGAATATATCGATAATTTCAAATGAAAAGAAATATCCCAGAGTACCGACTATAAGACCGAGCAATCCACAAATAAACAGTGAATTTTTTAGTACATTTCCGGCACCCGGTTTATCTCCTTCCCCGTGCCGTCTTGCTACGAGCACGTGTGTACCAGTGGCCAGACTTGAGAACACACTTACGATCGCCCACGTTGCGAGTAATCCCAAACCCATTGCCGCAAGTGCTACATCGGCGTTTTGTAACCGGCCAACCATCGCGGTGTCTACAACCGATACAACCATCTGTGAGCTGAGGCCGGCGATTGCAGGTGCGGCGATTTTAATGACCTGTCGTGAGAGACGCTTTTCGGGAAGCAGGTTAAATTTCATGTACTTCCCGCAACAGGAGTGAATGGATATGCAATCACCATACTTTTAACTGGCGAGTGAGTATTCCTATACAAAATATCTTACGATAAGTTTACAATGATACCTTGATCTGGGCAATGAACCGTTCTACGTCACGTGAGATTGTTGCTTCAGGGTAATCGTTTTGAATTTTTTCGAATATACGAAGCGCTTTAGCCGCATTACCTGCCTCGAGATAATTCCTTCCTGCGTGCTTAAGGTTTTCCGGTGTTATAGCCGTTTGACCAAACCGTGTTGCTGCCCGCTCAAATAGTTCAGCAGCCTGAGCATTCTCTCCCCGTATTTCGTATATAGCGGCTTTTCCGGCGAGAGCCGACGCACGTAACAGATTATCCGATCCACGAAAATCGTCGAAATATCCATACGCTTCGTCGTACCGACCGAGGTGATAGTATGCATTTGCAAGATAAAAAGTCGCAATTTTACCTGCTTCCGTTCTTTTAAAATTAACGGCAATATCACGTAGCCCCATGATACCCCGTTCGGGTATACCGTCTATTGCACGCTGATAATTTTCTTGATCATACAATGGATATACATTTCCCAACTCCGTCATTGCACGTTCATTTTCAGCCTGTAGATTGTTATAATAAAAAATAAGGCCTAATGCAACGACAGCAAGAGCAACTGCTCCGATTATTATTTGTTTTCGATAGTTGTATATCCGGTCATAAATTTTAAAATAAGCCGTAATTAACTTGTCCTGCTTAATTTCTCTTCTTGTCAGCTTTTTTTTGGGTCTTAACATATCTCTCCTGCATCTTGATATTTTTTTTTGATGAAATTAGTACGCCCGACAGGATTCGAACCTGTGGCCTACAGCTCCGGAGGCTGTCGCTCTATCCAACTGAGCTACGGGCGCAACTTTTAACAGAACCCTACAAAATACAAAACTTTCGATGGTAAAACAAGTATGCTGCAGTGGTCACCTATAATAAATCACAGAATAAAACCCTCAATCCGGTCTGTTTATGACATAAACCAAGAGAGGAAAGCTACAAATTCCGGGACGTGACCGGACTTTGTGCACCTTTAAGAGTGTCCACTCTATCATGGCTTAGGAACTAATTTTGAGGTATTATTTGTTTTTTGCAGTGTATTCTATAGCCACCGAAACCCTGCATTAGCCATAAATAAACTTTTTTTAGGGACTACAACAAATGGTTACGCTGGAATTCAAACAA
>SLQE01000092.1 GCA_007131635.1 Bacteroidota bacterium
GACGGTAACGTCGGGTCGGAAATGTTCAGGGTAGTCGGTGTGTATCAAACTATATCATCCGGATTCGACAGAGTGCACGCCTATGTACCGCTCCAGACTGCCCGGCAGATGCTGGGGCTCGGAGAAAACGTTACTCAGTTTGCCTTGATCGCATCGGACCTTGAAAACGTACCGTTATTGCGATCGTCATTGCGGGAGTCGCTGGGCGATGAGTACGAAGTGCTCAGTTATTCCGATATTATGCCTCTTCTCATGACAATGATCGATATGTCGCAGCAATCGATGATATTTCTTTATGTTATTATCGGCATAGCGATGATATTCGGTATTATTAATGCGCTCCTTATGTCTATCTACGAACGCATTCAGGAATTCGGTGTCCTGATGTCCATCGGGATGAAGAATAACCGGCTTTTTGCGATGATTGTGCTCGAAGCGATTGTACTCGGTGTTATCGGCGTCGTCGGAGGAGCAATTATCGGAGGCGGAATAACGCTGCAATTACAAAGCACGGGTATGAATCTGGCTGCCTTTTCCGAGGGACTCGCATCCTGGGGTATTGGTTCAATATTATATCCGGAATTAAGCATACCCGTCATATTCAGAGCGACGGTTGTGATTCTATTCACCTGCATACTTGCCGCCATCTGGCCCGCGGTGAAGGCAATTCGGTTGAAGCCGGTCGAGGCGATGCGCTATGTTTAGGAGCGGTTAATAGTTAATAGTTGATGGTTATTTGTTAATTGTTAATGGTCTTTAGAGCCTGGACTTACATGGAGATTTAAACATTTAGTCCATTCCGGGAAGGTTTCTTGTGGCTAAAAATAATCGACAAATACTTTTCGAAGCAGACCCGGCGAATAATAATAACAATTAACCGATACACCATTAACCAATAACTGTCATATAAAATGATAACAGAAATCATCAGGACAGAGAACCTTGACAAAATATACCGGGACAACGGTATTCCGGTACACGCACTGAAGAATATCAATTTCACCGTTAACAAAGGCGAGTTCACTGTTCTTGCTGGTCCGTCGGGTTCGGGAAAAACCACGCTTTTAAATCTAATCGGGGCACTTGACTCACCGACCGCGGGGAAGGTATTTTTTGAGGGAACAGATATCAGCAATAAAAAACCGAAACAGCTTTCATCCTTGCGTTTAAATAAGCTCGGGTTTATCTTTCAGGCATATAATTTAATCCCGGTTCTGACTGCAATTGAAAATATCGAGTTTTCGATGATGCTTTCAGGGATCTCTCAGAAAATCCGAAGGCAACGGGCAAAACAGGTTATGGAGGAGCTTGGTATCGGTGAACTTGCAGAAAAGAGGCCGAATGAAATGTCGGGCGGACAGCAGCAGCGGGTGGCGGTTGCAAGGGCAATCGTGAATAACCCGATGGTCATTCTTGCCGACGAGCCGACCGCCAACCTTGATTCAAAGACCGGGACGATATTGCTCGATATTATGGAAAAAATGAACCGTGAGAAGAATATCACCTTTGTGTTTTCATCTCACGACCCGCAGGTGATCGAGCGGGGAAAGAGACTGGTCGTTTTGCACGACGGAATGATCGAAAGCGATGAAATCAGAGAATCCATAAGAGAGAGTTAACATAGAGATTTTTAATTAATTATGTGATGTTAGGCAGACCGCTAATCGGCGCGTGCGTAAGATCACTTATTAATACTGTACTGATAACAGGAGGTAAACATGGAATCAAAAGACATAAAACCTCATAAAGGGTATATCACGGCAATATTCTTTCTGCTGATCATAATGTTGTTTCTTGTATATACCGTTTGGGATAATAATCGAATGATACAGGACCTTGAAGAACGCGAAGCCCGTTTGGTTGAAGAACGCGACGCTTTGCGGGATATCGCTGCTGAGATGCAACCGGAACCCCGGCACGATGATCCTGTCGGGGAGGTCGAAGAAAAAACGTCACGTTCGCTGTTATCGACTTTCGAAGTTAACCGCTTAACGCGGCAGGGACTCGATGACCCGGTTAAAGATATAACCGATGATTTGCTCAAACGCAGCGATCTCATTCAGCATGAGGGAATTATGGGCGGTACGATGGGTTTTTATACAGCGGAAAACATTTATATCCTGACGCCGCAATGGGTGTTTGCGTATTTTGAAGACGGACATATACGCGGAGAGATGCTGCTCCAATATACCGTAGAGAGCAACGGTACCCTGACCTGGGAAGTTATCGAATCATCTCTGGATAATTAGTTATGCATTTTAGGCTTTTTTGTGAGTACTCTCACAGTATATCAGATTTGGATTTAGTACCTTCTACATGAGAACTATCGGGAGTACTATCACTGACATCTATGGGGGACGATACTATGGCACTACAGCATACCATGCAAACGAACGTAACCGGATCGGCGGTTATCGAACGTCAGATTGATCAGGCGGAAACCTTCTTAAACGCGCTCGAATCCGACTCATTGCTCGCTCTGAACATCTCATACAAGCACGAAGTGGAGTTCGATTACTCGGTCTATGATCAATTGTCCGAAGACCTTATCGATCCGCAGATTTTAAAGCGCTATTTACGGAAACATCTGAGGGATAAACTGAAAGAACTGAAGGGAAATAACGGCAATAATAATCATTGATTATTATTGCATAATACCGTAATAGTGCTTAGATTAGATTGATATTTCTATGTACATAATTTGGAAGGTGTATGATCAATCTATCCGGTAAGGTTGCACTGATTACGGGGGGATCACGCGGTATCGGAAAATCAATCGTCAGACTTTTCCACGATGCCGGGGCACATATTGTTTTTACTTATCATAGTTCGCAAACTGAAGCGGAATCGCTCTGTGAAGAACTTCGAAAAAAATCGAACTCTGAGGTGTTCGCATTTCAGGCAGATTGCGGGATAAAAAGAGATGTGCAATCTCTTGTCGAAAACACAATCGAAAATCTTGGTACTATAGAAATATTGGTCCACAATGCGGGAATATGGACGGAGGGCGCGATCGATACGATGGCGGAAAATTCATGGATCGAAACAATCCAAACCAACCTGCATTCGGCATACTATCTCTGCCGCGAAATTTCTCCCGTTATGAAGAAACAGCGTTCGGGAAGAATAATTTTCATTTCTTCGACTGCCGGTCAGCGCGGTGAGGCATATCATTCTCATTATGCTGCAAGCAAAGGCGGGATAATTTCTCTTACCAAATCTCTTGCCGATGAACTTGGTCCCTTTGGGATACGTACCAACTGTGTCGCCCCCGGATGGGTCAGAACCGATATGACAGGTGCAGTATTTGCGGATAAGGCATTTCTGAAAAAAATCGAACAGAATATTCCGCTGAGGTATGTGCCACAACCCGAAGAAATCGCCGGACCGGTTCTCTTTCTCGCATCGGATTTAGCGCTGCACGTAAACGGAGAAATACTGAATGTAAATGGCGGGAGTGTGCTTTGTGGCTGAATATGCCGATTGCACGGAACTGATTTTCGAAACGACCGTTGAAGGGGCAGTCGAAGAGGTATTCCGTTTCCATACCGGATTCGCCAATATAAAAAAAATTATTCCGCCGTATCCTTATCTAAAAATATTACACGCACCCGAAACGTTAAAAAAAGACGATACGTTTACCGTCGGTTTA
>SLQE01000022.1 GCA_007131635.1 Bacteroidota bacterium
CGAAAGAATTTACATTCGATAGAGATCTCAGCACAGATAAATGTAATGACCTTGAGCTCTATCTGATGGGATTGATACCGATTGATGAGGTAGACGATATAAGAACGCTGGTCAATCCCCGGTTTGAGATTATTGATAACGAATTCAGATATTTTGCAGACAGTTTGGTGACCGTTACCGGAGATGACATTCTGGCTGCACTCGGTCCCAGGATACCAACACATGAAAATTCACAAAGAGAGTTCAATGCATTAATGGTTGTTTTACATGATCGATTGCTGACACCGGCCGAAATGACATTGTTCGATCACCGTATGCGGGAGTGGGAAAAACCCGGGAGTGATATCGGTATGACCTTTGCTCACGCGGTCGGAGGTCGTGCGACAGTCTCTACAAAGGTTCGGTTAAAAGATGAGCCGACTTCAATCTATGTCCGGGGAACCGATCTGCCCGCTACGCTTATGTTGTTCCAGAACTTCCCGAATCCTTTCAACCCGTCTACCGTTATCAGGTACGGGATTTCCGAACAATCCCATGTCACATTGAATATCTACAACTCACTCGGACAAAGAGTAGCAACGCTCGTTGACGAAGAACAGGAAACCGGGTTCTACGAATTCAAATTCGATGCCTCGCGGCTTCCCAGCGGTGTCTACATATATCGCCTGCAGGCTGGACAGTATTCTGAAAGTAAGAAATTTGTCTTACTAAAATAAGGAAAATTTTCCGGCAGGTAAGGCGCTGCCAATGACGCTACTAATAAGTTTTTAACATTCCTTCTGCTCATTTTCCTATTCATGATTTCTTGACAATTAACGAAATTATCGTAAATTACTGTAATTGATCCTATCACATAATAACGCAGTCCGGGAAGAATTACGGTCTGATAAGCATCGACAGTAAGAAATAATACGATGAGTGAAGAGTTTATTAAAGACATAGACGGAAACACATACGGAAAAATAATTATCGGTGAGCAGACCTGGATAGCACAGAATCTGAATACAACTCGATTCCGAAACGGGGATTTGATACCGGAGGCAAGAACAAGTGAAGAATGGAAAAAAGCGGGAGCAGACCGCAAACCTGTCAGGTGTTATTACCATAGTATGCCCGCGAACGGTAATCAATATGGTATGTTGTATAACTGGTATGCAGTCAATGACCCGAAAGGTTTATGCCCGGAGGGTTGGCATGTACCGACTGACGGGGAATGGGATGCACTCATAGAATTTTTGGGCGGCAGATTTGTAGCCGGCGGCAGAATGAAATCTACCGGTACCATTGAGGACAGAAACGGATACTGGTATTCCCCGAATACACAGGCGACGAATGAAAGCGGGTTTTCGGGATTGCCCGGAGGTCTGCGTGAAAACAGCGGTATCTTTAACGGCCTGGGCTATTACGGATACTGGTGGAGTTCAACGGAATCCTCCGACTTTAGTGCGTGGTACCGCTATGTAGGGTATTTTATGAGCGATATTTTTAAGCGCAGAAAGTATAAGGATATCGGTTTATCTGTCCGTTGTCTGAAGGATTAAAAATTCACTGTTTTGCATATCCGGGAGGTCAATATTACCACGTCGCGGTAATTAATTCCAGAGATCAAACCCACGAAAGTCAGGAAAATGGTAATTATGCAATTACCGGTCAAATTATTATGTTTGGTACATTTTTTGTGACAATAATTTATATTTGGCGAAATCTCGATAGAGGTAAACATTTTTTTATTTTGTTCCCGAATCACAAAATAATGCTTCATAATATCGCGGAAGGATAGTGACCATGAATCGCGTGTTGATAAAAACTGCCGGTAGTATCGGTAAATCGTTTGTTCCCGCCGAGTTCCTGCATCCCGGCCAGGATGAACTTACACTTCGCAATCTTCAAAATCCGCAGCCGCTTCCCTCCTGGCGACATCTGCGTGCCGACGAATTGGAGCAGCTTGTTAAAAACGGGAACAACGCCGACGACTGGGATAATCTCCTGGTCACCGACGAGTTCGATCCCGGAGTTGTCAAGAATAGCAGCTTCTTTGGTCTTGTCAGGATTGGCAGGATGTCCAATGCCGTTTTGCAGCATCACGATTTGCAGCTTCCCACGGGTATCTGGGACAGCATTATCGTCGCCTGTGACATCGGTAATGACGTAGCCATACACAACGTTGCCTACCTCGCTCATTTCATCATCGGTGATCAATGTATACTGGCTAACATTAACGAGATGCACACGACCAATCACTGTAAATTCGGTAACGGTATCATCAAAGAAGGCGAATCGGAATCGGTACGTGTATGGCTCGATGTGATGAACGAGGCGGGCGGGCGCCGGGTGATGCCGTTCGATGGGATGATTGCAGCAGATGCGTATCTGTGGGCAAAGTACCGCGACGACAAAGCGATGATGGAAAAATTCAAACAGTACACTCAAAGCCAGTTCGATGTCAGGCGCGGGTATTACGGCACCGTCGGCAATCACTGCGTGGTCAAAAATTCGACCATTCTCAAAGACGTCAAAATCGGATCCAATGCGTACATAAAAGGTGCGAACAAACTCAAAAATCTGACAATCAATTCTTCGGCGGAAGAGCCGACACAAATAGGCGAAGGTGTCGAACTGGTGAACGGCATCATCGGCTATGGCTGCAAAATTTTCTATGGCTGTAAAGCAGTGCGGTTTGTACTTGCCGACCGCTCAAACCTGAAATACGGCGCACGGCTGATTCACTCTTTCCTCGGCGAAAACTCTACGATCTCCTGCTGTGAGGTATTGAATAACCTGATCTTCCCGGCTCACGAGCAGCATCATAACAATTCATTCCTGGTCGCCGCGGTCGTAAAAGGCCAGAGCAACATAGCAGCCGGTGCAACGCTCGGATCAAATCACAACAGCCGTGCGAACGACAACGAATTACAGGCAGGCCGGGGGTTCTGGCCGGGACTGTGTACGAGTTTAAAACATCCCAGCCGGTTCGCGTCCTTCACCCTGCTGGCAAAGGGGGACTACCCGGCAGAGTTGGATATCCCGCTGCCGTTTTCATTACTGAATAATAACGTCTCCGCAGATCAGCTTGATGTTATTCCCGCTTACTGGTGGCGGTCAAACATGTATGCTCTGGCGCGAAATACCTGGAAATATCACAACCGCGATAAACGACTCAGAAAAATCCAGCATATCGAACTTGATCCTCTCGCACCGGACACGGTCGAGGAGATCCTGCACGCACGGAAGCTACTCGAACTGTGGACGGGAGAGGCAGCAGCACGGCGTCCGGGACAATCATCCGATGGTTCCGACCCGATAGAGCGAGGTCGTCAGTTACTCAGCGGTCCCGGAGAGATCATCAACGGCCTCGAAGTGACCGGTGAAGACATGGAAAGGTCCAACAGGAAAACCGTGATCCACAAACCGCAGAAGGGTTATGAGGCATACGGCCAGATGCTTCTTTACTATGCAGTTCGCAATCTGATAGTCTGGCTCGAGGATAATCCGGAGTCGGACTTTAAAGCGATGCAAAATGCATTACACGGCCCGCGAAAAACAGCCTGGGTCAATCTTGGAGGTCAACTTGTACCGAATGAGGATGTCGACCAATTGAGAGCCGATATCGGCACCGGTGTTCTCGATTCATGGCAGGCAGTCCACAACCG
>SLQE01000158.1 GCA_007131635.1 Bacteroidota bacterium
CCGTTGTTTTCTTTTCATCTTCAGAGATAATCATACTTTTACGCTCCGTTCCCATCATGACTTTGTCTTTTGCATTCTCAAAGTCAGTCATCGTAACGGCGTCGCTGTTTCTTCGGGCGGCCAGTAATGCCGCTTCGTTCACAAGGTTTGCCAATTCGGCGCCCGCAAGGCCCGGGGTTCCCTTTGCAAGGATTTCAAGATTCACATCTTCAGCCAGAGGTATATTACGGGTATGAACACGGAGAATGCCCTCGCGACCCTTGACATCGGGCCGATCGACGACTACCTGACGGTCGAAACGTCCCGGTCTGAGAAGCGCCGGGTCGAGTACATCGGGTCGGTTCGTTGCCGCAATAATTATGACGCCGAGATTTTGCTCGAAGCCGTCCATTTCGACGAGGAGCTGATTGAGTGTCTGTTCACGCTCATCGTGCCCGCCCCCGAGTCCCGCTCCCCGCTGCCGACCGACAGCATCGATCTCATCGATGAAGACGATACAGGGGGCATTCTTTTTGGCGTTCTCGAAGAGGTCGCGTACCCGGCTTGCTCCGACGCCGACAAACATTTCGACGAAGTCGGCACCGCTGATGGAAAAGAACGGTACACCTGCTTCACCGGCAACAGCTCTCGCGAGGAGAGTTTTACCGGTTCCGGGGGGTCCGAGCAACAATACACCACGCGGTATTTTACCGCCGAGTCGTTGAAATTTAGCGGGATCGCGGAGGAAGTCGATAATTTCATATAATTCGACTTTTGCTTCTTCCGCACCCGCAACGTCCTCAAAAGTGAGTTTTGGTGCTCCTTCGGTCATCATTTTTGCATTACTTTTACCGAAGGAGAATAATCCACGCTGTCCGCCGGCACCACCGGATTGCATCCGACGCATAATTATTATCCAGATAGCGATCAGCAATATCCATGGCAGAGCAGAAAGCAGGGCGGTTAACCATGCGCGATCCTCTTTCAGGATGTTGAAGTCGATATTACGTCTTACCCACTCATCAATAATTGCGTCATCAAGGTTGGTGTAAGGGAGCGTGACGACAAATTTATCGCCCACGACACGGGTATCTGCGGTTGTGGTCATCTCCTCGGACGACCGCAGCGTTCCGTGAAAGTCGTAGTCATTCTGACCGCTCTTTTTTATTACTGCGCTTTGGATTTTGTTCCCGTTCAGGAATGTAATATACTGGTTAAATGTTATCTTATGCCGGCCGGTATCATTTTCCCGGAATAATGACATAATAACGAAAACAGCGATAATAATAAGCGACCAGCTTAAGACAACGCGCATCACTCGTTTCCAGTTAAACTCATCCGGTTCTTTTCCACCTTTCCCGTCGCGCTTTTCTTTGTTTTTTCTGTCTTTATTGCCCGACTTGTTAAAAAAGTTTCTTGAGCCGTCGCCTTTACTAAAAAGTTTCTTTATTAAGTATTTATCCAATTTGTTTCTCCTTTCAATCCTCTCCTGTAACCGAAGCTTCTCCGTCGGTAGACGGATCGAGTACATAAATTGATCTTAAATTCCGCCATTTTTGCGCATAATCCAGCCCGTAACCGATAACAAATTCAGTGGGTATTTCGAACCCTACATACGCCAGCGGGAAATCGACTTTCGCGGCGGATTTCTTATACAATAATGTAACGACGTTAAATGACTTTGGGTTCTGCTGCATAATGAGTTTATGGATATATGCAATCGACAAACCGGAATCGATAACGTCCTCGACGATAATAATATCCCGTCCCTCGACCTCACAATTTAATTCCTTCAACATCCTGACGTTGCCGCTGCTTATTTTGGCATCTCCGTAACTGCTCAGTTTAAAAAAATCTATTTCACAGTCAATGGTTATCTCGCGTATTAAATCCGACATAAAAATGAACGATCCGTTCAGGATACCGATAAATATAGGTACACGGTCACGAAAATCGCGGTTCAGTTCAGCTGCGATCTCCGATATTCTTTTTCTTATATCTTCCTCGGTGATAAAGACTTTGAATACTTCATTATCGTTTACGATTATTTTATCATTTCCCATGCGGTATATACTCTAATTTTATAATATGCCGTGTATTATCATCTACCTTAAATCTATTGTCGAGTTTCAAGCCACAAATCCAGATAATGTCCGTGTCGGTTGTGAGCAGCGGGATCCGGTGTTTCTCAGACCGCGGAATTTTGGCATCGATAAAAATATCACTGACTTTTTTAAAAGTCCGCATTCCCAGCGGTTGTAATCGATCTCCTTTTTCCCAGAAGCGTAAAAACACAGGTCTATTGACCTTATCGGCGTCGATATACTCGATATTGTTAACCCTGTCAAACGAGATGCGATTTCGTTCGACAAAAGAACTCCTGAATGTAAAATCACCGAACCGATATTCTTCGTATAGTTTTATTCCCCTGAGAAATCTTTCGGGTTCTTTATTCTCAAGGAATCTGATTCCCGAAGCCTCGCTGTCGACCCTGTACGCCGGTGTTATAAAAACCGAAATACCTGCAGGTGCGTTAATCACATTGTGAACCCTGCGGGTTAGTTCAAACGATGCCGGTGACTTTAGTATCCTGCTCAGGAGATCGCGAATAAGATAGTCCGTTATAACCGGATGCAGTGCTCGCAAATCTTTTTTATCAAGGTAATATTCGTTGTTACCTGTTTCTCTGACAATTTCACTGTATTGTTTTCGTGCGATTTCGTGTAGGTAATCGTCAATTGATCGAATAATACTGCTTGTTCTGTTGATCGAATAGAGCACGTTCTCGCGCAATTTCGACTGCATCAGCGGGAACACTTCGTTCCTGAGGACATTCCTTGCAAACCGGTCTGATTTGTTCGAGATATCAGTCCGGTATGGGATATTTTCCGATCCGGTGTACGCTTCTATGTCTTTGCGGGAAATATAGAGCATAGGTCTTATGATCGTACCCCGCTTTGGGGGAATACCCCGCAAACCATCCAAACCCGACCCCCGGATTAAATTCAGAAAAACGGTCTCCGCATTATCGTCTGATGTATGACCTGTAGCAACGAGGTCGAATGTATGTCCGGTGCGCAATTCTTCGAAATAGCCGTATCGAATTTTTCGTGCCCATTCCTGGACCGAACCCTCGATGCTTACACCGGGATCGTCCGGTCTTATTTTCTTCACGAATACCGGTATGCGGTTATACTCTGCATATTCACGCACCAATTGCTCATCGCTGTCGGATGCGGTTCCCCGCAAACCATAATTTACGTGAGCGACGGCGAGTGAGAGTTCAAATTCAGACTTTAATGCAATGAGTGTATGAATCAGTGTCATCGAGTCGATGCCGCCGCTGACGGCTACGATGATTTTTGAGTTACTATCAAATAATTTTTCCGAGGCGATGCATTCCTTTATCGCCCGGAGAAGATCGCGGGTTTTTTTACTCATACACCGGCTAAATAATTATATCATAACAATATAGAGAATAATGAATAGATATTCAATAAATTAAAATCGATTTGGTAGATTTTTTGAGGAGATTGCATAAAAATATAAAATATTTTATATTAATTATCTTTAAGATTTCAGAATCAGGACTCAGGTCCGTTCCAACTATAATACAGGGTTCCGTGATCACTATCATATCGTGATTGCGGGAGCGTTCTTTCTTTAACAA
>SLQE01000455.1 GCA_007131635.1 Bacteroidota bacterium
CAGGACTCAGGTCCGTTCCAACTATAATACAGGGTTCCGTAATCAATATCATATCGTGATTGCGGAAGCGTTCTTTCTTTAACAATATCACAATTGTGGAGGGCCGAAATTATTGAGAGCTCTTGGTATACAATTAGCAATCGAACTCTTCGATTGTGATCAGAAAATTCTGAACGATTACAGACTTCTCGAGCAATCTCTTGTTGAAGCGGCTACAAAAGCCGGCGCTACCGTAGTAGATAGCGTATTTCATCAGTTTAATCCCCACGGCATAAGCGGTGCAGTTATAATTGCCGAATCGCATATAGCGATTCATACCTGGCCTGAGTACTGCTATGCCGCTCTGGATATTTTTACGTGCGGTACGGACATCGATCCGAATGGCATCGCCGAAGAGGTGAAGTATGTCCTCGGCGCCGATCGAATGCATGTATCGCGGATTCTTCGAGGTGTTACGGTCGGTGAACAGGAGAGAAGCTATGCACAAACGCCGACGTAACTGACATGCAAGGATCCATCACGTACGAAAAAGATTCATTATATCTTGAAGAGATTGGCCCCGGACACACATCCGTTCGGTACAAATTAAAGGAGATATTGTTCAGCAAACAGACTCCGTTTCAACTGATAGAAGTTGTCGACTCATACGACTATGGCCGAATGCTGGTTCTGGATGGATGTGTGAATGTATGCGAACGCGATGAGGCGAACTATCACGAGATGATAGCGCATATCCCGGTTTTGTTACATCCTCAGCCCGAATCCGTGCTTGTTATCGGTGGAGGGGACGGAGGGACGGTGCGTGAACTTCTGAAGCATGAAGGTATCCGAAGGATCGACCTTGTTGAGATCGATGCCGCGGTTACCGAATGTTGCAAAGATTTTTTTCCGGAGATTGCTGCGGGATTCAACGATCCGCGGGTACAGGTGTTCAATGAGGACGGTATCGCTTTCGCTGAACGTTCTCCATCCTCCGAATATTCACTTGTCATAATAGATTCTTCCGACCCTGTCGGTCCTGCTGAGGGACTTTTTACGGAAGCTTTTTATCGATCCTGCCATCGTATTCTCGACGATACAGGTATCGTTGTCGCGCAGTCCGAATCACCGTACGTCTACCCGGACATATTGAAACAAGTCTACACTCTTTTCGGGAACATGTATGCTGAAGTTAATCCATACCGCATTTCGGTGCCGACATATCCTTCAGGACAGATATACATCATGATCGGATTAAAGGATGCAGCGGTGAGGGAGGACTTTGAAAAAGCCCGCGTTTTAAATTTCTTTTCAAATTACGGAGATACTTTGAAATACATAACCCCTGATGTGTTTACAGGCAAGTATTTCCTTCCGGGGGATGTAAAAGGTTTACTGGGAGAGTAACACAAGATGTTTTTAGCTATCGACCGCTATGGATCAATTGAGTATCCCAAAATCTGTCGAAGTAACTATTTTAAGATTACCCCATGTAAGAGAAAAAAATCATGCCGGATAATATCGTTCTGTTTTTAATAGTACTTTTTTTCGCTATCGTCATACTATCTGCTATTGTTTATAACATAATGCGTTTTATGCGGGGATCGATCAGACTCGAGCTGCCGGGGACTACATTCAATCCCGGGGAAAAAGTAAGAGGTAGTTTTAATCTTCATACCCGGAGGACAATTCAGGGAAATAAATTGATCGTGAACCTGATCGGTGAACAGGTCACTGAAACCCGGGAACGTGGGGAATCAAGAACCCGATCCACGGAAATCTATCGTGATGAAAAACTAATCGAAGATGCCAGAGTGTATCCGGGTTCGCTCAATACGAAGTATGTTTTTGATATTACTTTGCCGGACACGCATTCGTCCGACTTCCTAACCTCGCCGGTCGGAAGGATATTGTCTGCGGCGATGCGGTTTACCGGAAACAGACACACATATCTCAGATGGAAGATCGAGGTACGTCTCGAAGCAAAGGGAATCGACCTGACAACGTCAAAGCTCATCAAATTCAATGTATGAGATTCTAAGCGCAATAAGAGAAGACACATGAAAACAATCGGGCTCATCGGTGGTATGAGCTGGGAATCTACCCGCGAATATTACCGCATTTTAAATGAGGAAGTGAGAAACAGACTCGGAGATCCTCATTCCTGCAAGTGTATTCTTTACTCGGTTGATTTTGCGGAGATAGAAGAACTGCAACATCGGGGTGCATGGGAAGAGTTGACCTCCCGCATGATTTCAATTGCCGTGAAACTCGAATCCGCGGGAGCTGAAATGTTACTTATATGTACAAATACGATGCACGCGATGGCTGATCGTGTGCAGGCAAGTATAAAAATCCCGCTTATTCATATAGCAGATACCGTCGCCGAGGAAATTAAAAACAGAGGGATGCGAAAAGTTGGTCTGCTCGGTACACGATTTACCATGGAGCAGGATTTTTACAGGCTAAGATTAAAAGAGAAATCTGGAATCGATGTGATCATCCCCGACAAAGATGACCGGGAACACGTCCACTCGATAATATACAAAGAGCTGATCGCTGGAATTATCAAAAAAAAATCCAAAGATATATATCTAAAAGTAATACAAAAACTCGTCAGCAACGGGGCGGAGGGCGTTATTTTGGGATGTACTGAAATACCGCTTCTGATTACCGGGGTAGATACCGATATACCGCTTTTTGATACCACGCTTTTACACGCCAGAAAAGCAGTCGGGTTGGCTTTGAAAAAAGAATAACTCTGAACTTTATACGAAAAAATATTCACGTTAACAATACAGAGAATATACCATGACAAAAGTCGGACTTTTCGGTATAGGGTTGGATACCTACTGGGGACAATTCGATGGTTTGCTTGATAAGCTCATGCATTATCAGCAAAAAATTAAAAAAAGGATCGGCAGCTTCGGTGCAGAGGTCGTGGATGCCGGTATGGTAGATAATCCCGATAAGGCATTGCAGGCGGCCGAACTTCTTAAGCGGAGCGGTGTTGAGATACTTTTTCTTTACGTATCTACATATGCACTGTCATCAACGGTATTGCCGGTTGCCAGAGCGGTGAAAACGCCGGTAGTCATTCTTAACCTCCAGCCTGTTCCGCAACTCGATTATGCTTCATTCAACCGGCTCGGGGACCGGGGTAAGATGACCGGTATCTGGCTCGAGCATTGTCAGGCGTGTGCAGTACCTGAAATCGCCAGCGTCTTCAACCGGTCCGGCATACAATATGATTTTGTCACCGGTTATCTGGAAGATGAAACAGCCTGGAAAGAAATAAAAGAGTGGACGGAAGCCGCTCGTGTTGCAGAAACTATGCGTAAGAACCGGCTTGGTGTCCTCGGTCATTATTACGGCGGTATGCTCGATGTGTATACGGATTTGACAAAACAGTCTGCCGTGTTCGGAACACACATAGAGCTGCTCGAAATGTGTGAACTTAAAAAGTATCGCGATGAAGCGACCGATGCCGAAGTTCAATCCAAAGTTCAGGAGTTCCACACAGCTTTCGATGTGGCTACGGAATGTGATACAGCAGAAATTGAAAGGGCAGCCCGGACTTCAGTGGCATTGGATAAGCTGGTTCAAAACCATCATCTGGGGTCATTGGCTTATTATTACGA